>JAGDMJ010000465.1 GCA_017860555.1 Bacteroidota bacterium | reverse complement strand
GTTGCCGAGGTCGAACGCCGCGGGCATTGCCGCCCTGGAACCGGTGGCTATGATCGCCTGCTCAAACGTGAAGAACTGTTGTCCCTTCGAGGTCTCGACGCGAAGAGTCCTGGAGTCCTCGAAGTATCCCCTCCCATAAAGCACTTCGACGCCACGACGCGCCGCCATGTCGCTGACCCCTTTTGAGAGCCTCTGAAGAATCGAGTCCTTCCACTCCCGCATCTTGGTCAGGTCAAGCCTGGGTTTCTCGAAATAGATGCCGCGGAATCCCGATTCTTCGGCCTCGGAAATCAGCTTCGCCGCATGGAGAAGCGCCTTCGATGGGATGCATCCCCGGTTCAGGCAGACCCCGCCGAGGCGGTCCTCCATCTCCACCAGTATTACCTTCTTGCCTCGTGCAGCAGCATAGAACGCGGCCGTATAGCCTCCGGGGCCGGCTCCGAGAACTACGAGTTCAGTCTTGGTCGCTTTCACAGTCGTCCTTTCGTTCCAGATGAATCCGATATGTTACTTCTCGCGCAGGAGCTTCTCGTTGAACTGCTCGAAGGCGGCGACAAGGTCCACCATGAACCGGGCGGCGTTGGCACCATCAATAAGGCGGTGATCATAGGAAAGCCCGAGAGGCAGCATCATCCTCTTTGCCGGCTTTCCCTTGCGGAGGATTGTCTTCTCCGTCCCACGTCCCATTCCCAGGATCGCCACCTCCGGCTTGTTGATGATGGGGGTGAAGTGCGCGCTACCGATACCGCCCTGGTTGGAGATCGTGAAGGTCCCTCCCTGCATCTCCTCGAGCGAGACCTTGCGTTGCCGTGTGCGGTCCGCTAGTTCCTGCAGTTCCGCAGAAAGCTGCACCATGCTCTTCTTGTCGACGTCCCTGAGGACGGGCACGATCAGGCCCTGCTCCGTATCCACCGCGATGCCGATGTGGTAGTAGTTCTTATAGACGATCTCCCCCGAGGCTTCATCCATGCTTGCGTTGAAGATCGGGTGCTTCTGCAGTGTTTCCACCACAGCTTTGAGCGCAAATGATGTCAGGGTAAGGCGGGCCTTTTTCTTCTCGTAGGCCGGGCTGTATTTCTTCCGGAGCTTCAGGATATCGGTGACGTCCGCCTCGTCGAACTGGGTGACATGCGGAATCGTCGTCCAGGATTCCACCATCTTATTGCTTATCGCCCGCCGAAGCGTCGTGATCTTCTCTTTTCGAACCTTCCCCCATTTGGAAAAGTCGATTGATTCGGGTATCGGCTTTGCCGCCCGCGGCGCCTCTTCTCCCCTGGCAGCAGGTTTTCGGGCAGACTGTTGGAACGCAATCTGTTGCAGCCGTTGTATGTACCGGCGCACATCCTCCATGACGATCCTCCCCCCGCGCTCGCTCCCTTTGACTCTCCGCAGGTCAATACCGATGTCGCGTGCCATCTTGCGTATGGACGGGGAGGCAGCCGGCACCGTTCCTCCATCGGTGGGAGCGGGGAGTTCCAGTTTCTGTTCCTGCTCTTCTTCGATTTCCCTTACTTCATCGCCACCCTCATCCCCTTCCTCTCCCCGGGTAGCCTCTCCGGGGACCATTTCTTCCTCACGGTGGGAGCGTTCCTGTTCGGCCGTGTCTTCTGCCGCAACGTCCACGGTCTTCCCGGGGGTGGATCCTTTGGGTGCCCGCCCTTCGTCGAGCGAGATGATCATTTGCCCGACCTTTATCTCATCTCCTTCTTTAATATGCAGTTTTGTAACCGTACCGGACGCAGGGGAAGGAATGGACGCCACGGCTTTTTCACTTTCCAGCTCGAGAATCGGCTGGTCCTTGGTGACCTGGTCCCCTTCTTTGACAAAGATGCTGGCGACCGTTCCTGAGTCTGCGCCTTCTCCGAGGCGCGGCAATCGTACATCCATGAGAATGCCTCATATTGGTTTTTGTAACCTGGCGCCACACGAGCGGCCATTGGGAAGTTGCATCGTGACGCTCTACCTTACGGGCCAACTAATAGAACGGGTACTTCTTTTCCGGGTCGATGTTCAGATCCTTGATCGCCTTGAGCACCGCCTGCTTCTTGACCTGTCCCTTCTGCGCAAGCGCATACAGTGTAGCCACGACTATCATTTCCGCGTCGACTTCAAAGAACCGCCGGAGCCGTGCACGGGTATCGCTCCTTCCAAACCCATCGGTCCCGAGCGTCATCAGTCCGCCCGGAACCCAGGGAGCAATCTGGTCGGGGACGAGCTTCATGTAGTCCGACACTGCCACAAAGACTCCCTTCTCCTTTTCCAGCACCGTCTCCAGATACGATTTCCGTGCTGTCTCGGTTGGATGCAGCATGTTCCATCGCCGTGCGTTCAGGGCTTCGGCCCGGAGCAGTTTATAGCTGGTTGCGCTCCAGACGTCGGCCGAGACCCCGTACTGCTCGAGGAGTATTTTCTGCGCTGACAGGGCATGGCGCAGCAGCGGTCCGCTTCCCAGAATGTGGGCGCGGAGTTTCCGGTTCTGCTCTCCCTCGGAAAATTTGTACAGACCTTTGAGGATCCCCTCGGCCGAACCTTCCGGCATCGGAGGCATGGCATAGTTCTCGTTGTAGAGGGTAACATAATAGAAGAGATGCTCCCCTTCCGCGTACATCCTTCGCAGGCCATCCTGGACGATAACGGCGACTTCGTAGGCAAACGCCGGGTCATAGGACATGAGCGTCGGGATAGTACTGGCAAGAATCAGGCTATGGCCATCCTCGTGCTGCAATCCCTCGCCGTTCAGCGTAGTCCGGCCCGCCGTGGCCCCCATGAGAAAGCCTTTGGTCTTGATGTCCCCCGCCGCCCAGTCCAGGTCGCCGACGCGTTGAAATCCGAACATTGAATAGTACACATAGAAGGGAATCATCGGTTGGGCGTTCGAAGCATATGACGTGCCTGCGGCGATGAACGAGGCTGTCGCCCCGGCTTCGGTGATGCCCTCCTCGAGGATCTGGCCATCCTTGGCTTCGTGGTAATACAGCAAGGATTCCTTGTCCACCGGATCGTACAGCTGCCCTTTGATCGAATAGATTCCGATCTCCCTGAAGAGCGGGTCCATGCCGAAGGTTCTGGCCTCATCCGGAATAATAGGGACGATACGGCGGCCGATGTTCTTGTTACGGAGCAGGTTGCTCAGCAGCCGAACGAACGCCATCGTGGTGGAAACTTCGAAGCGCTCGGATCCCTGCAAAAATTCCTTGAACCCGGCAAGCGCAGGCACTTCGAGCCGCTCCGTCGTTTCTGTCCGACGAGGGAGAAACCCTCCCAACGCCTTCCGCCGTTCGAGAAGATACTG
>JAGDMJ010000464.1 GCA_017860555.1 Bacteroidota bacterium | reverse complement strand
CCCGGATCCACACCAGAAGCTGAGCAGCGGCCTGGGTCATATCGTCCCATTTCCGCGAGGCAATCCGTTCCTTTGAGACCAGGTTCGACCCGATCCCCAGTGCGGCGACACCCGCCTTAATCCAGGCAAAGACGCTCTCCTTGGTTGTCTCTACGCCCCCTGTGGGCATGATGCGCGTCCACGGCATGGGGGCCAGGACGGATTTCACGAATTCCGGCCCACCAACCAGTCCCCCGGGGAAGATCTTCACGATTTCAACCCCCAGTTCTTCGGCCTGGGAGATCTCCGACACCGTTCCGCACCCGGGACTGTAAGCGATCTTGCGGCGGTTGCAGAGGCGGGCGACTTCAGGATTCAGCAGCGGACCGACTACAAAGTTCGCCCCGCTCGCGATGTAGAGTGCAGCCGTCGGGGCGTCTATGACCGAACCCACCCCGAGAATCACCTCCGGATTCTCCTTCGCGATCTGCTCCGCCAGCTCCTTGAAGACGAAGGGCGCAAAATCGCCGCGATTGGTAAATTCTACGCACCGGGTTCCGCCTGCCGCACACGCCTGAACGATCTTTTTCGCAGTTTCAACGTCGCCGTGATAAAAGACAGGGACAAGTCCGGTATTCACCATGGTGTTCAGAACATCGAGTCTCGTAAATCTCGCCATGTTCTCCTCCTATATGCTTTTCAGTCCGGCTTCGATAATGTCCGCCCCTGTGAGCGCCTCCTCCTGTGTAATCACAAGCGGAGGGGCAATCCGTATCACATTTCCATAGATCCCCACCTTGCCCAGCAGCAGTCCATTTTCAGCGCACCGCTGGATGAGCCGTCCGATCAATTCCGGAGAGGGCGTGTACCCATCTTTGGGATCAACCAGTTCGAGGCCCATGACCAGTCCCCTGCCCCGCACGTCGCCCAGGCAGCGATATTTCTTTTTCATCTCCATGAACCGTGACTTGAGGACCTCCCCGACCTTCAATGCATTCTCCGCAAGTTTCTCTTTTTCCATCACATCAAGAACAGCCAGGGCTGCTGCCGACGAGACAGGATTCCCCCCCCATGTGCTCGACAGCTCCCCGGGACTCATGCACTCGAAGACCTTGCTCTCCCCTGCAAGGGCAGAGCAGGCGACACCGCTTCCCAGCCCCTTGCCCAGGCAGAGCATCTGCGCCCGAACGCCTTCCCATTCGATGGCGTACATCTTGCCGGTGCGTCCGAAGCTTGACTGCACCTCGTCAACGATCAGCAAGAGACTGCGCTGCCGAGCCCACTTGGCCAACTCCGTCAGCCATCCCTCCGGAGGAAAGACAAAGCCCGCTGTCCCCTGGTAGGGTTCCACGATCACAGCGCCCAGGTCGTCCGAGGACGATGATCCAATGATTCGGTCCAGCGTCTTCAGGCAGAAAAACTCGCACTCGGGATACGTCCTCCCATAGAAGCACCGATAACAATAGGCATAGGGCGCCATGATTCCGCCCGGCACGGGCACACCGAACTGCCTTCGCACCCCCTGGATGCCCGACACACCCATGGCGCCGTACGTACGCCCGTGAAATGCCCCGTAGAACGCGACAATTTCTTGTTTCCCGGTGTAGCGCCGCGCAACCCGCAGCGCTGCCTCCGTGGCCTCGGAACCGGTGCTCAGGAAGAACACCTTGTCCAGATTCGGCGGAAATGTCTTGACCAGGCGTGAGGCTGCGGTCACACGTTCGGGTGTGGGAAATGAATAGCAGTTCATCAACCGCGACGCCTGCTTCTGGATAGCTTGCACCAACCCCGGGTGAGTGTGCCCGACATTTGTGACAAGCACCCCGGACGTAAAATCGATATAGCGGTTTCCGTCGACATCGGTCACCCAGACGCGCTCTGCATGATCCCACACGACCGGCACCTGATCCACGGCGCACGGCGGCTCGACCGTGCGCGAAAGCTCCAGCAAAGCCCGGGATTTCGGCCCGGGGACCTCCCGTTTCGGCAATGGGTTCATCCTACCATCCTTTCGTCACGACCTGACTCTCGGGTCTGCCACGAAATCTGCGAGAACCGAAGCGGCTGCAAGAACATCGTCCAGAACGATCTCCTCCTGCGCCGAGTGAGCGTGAGTTATTGACCCGGGTCCAAACACCACGGTCGGAATCCCGGCCTGGTTGTTGTAAAGCCAGGCGTCGCACGAGGCCGTCATGGCCGAGACCTTTTCCGCAAGCCCGTTTTTCCGGAGGGTGGTGAGCAGGGATGTCACCAGCGGATGATCCACTGCAAGCATGTTCCCCTCCGAATGGAGCATGGGAAACGTTAATTCGAAATGATCGCGGAGCCACGCGTCGCCTCTGTTTCTGATCGATTCGATCATTCCCTCACGCACCTGGGCACGTGTCCGGTTCGGGAGAAACCCGAAGACTCCTCTCACCACGGCCTTGGCCGGCACTGTTGCGGGCCATGTCCCTGCCTTGCACTCTCCGAAGGTCAACGGCATCGGATCAGCGAAGACATCAAAGAGGGGCAAGCCTCGCGATTCGGCGAGCAACCGGTCGTGGTAGTCCCGCAGGATCTTCATGGCTTCTATTGCCTTGTCGAGGGCACTGATCCGGCTTCCCGGGCTGCCACTATGCGCGGCCCTTCCGGAAGTCTGCAACTCGAACCACATCGCACCCCGGACCGCCGGAACCACGGCCATCTCCGTAGGCTCGATGACGATGGCCGCGTCAGCGTGCACTCCCCGGCGAATCATGGCGAGTGTCCCGTTGCCTCCGTTTTCTTCTTCGATCACGAAATGAAACACGATATCGCCTGAGGGCTGAATTCCTCTCTCACGAAGCAGGAGTGCAAGCGCAAAGAGGACCGCAGCCTGGCCTTTGGCATCACAGGCGCCGCGACCGAGAACTCTCCCCCCCTCCCGACGCGGGGCAAAGGCTTCGGTCTGGCCTTCACTCGGAGGCACAACATCGAGATGCGTGTTGAAAACAATCGTCGGACCGCCCGATTTTCCTCGGATCAAACACTCGAGATTGGGGGTGTCGCGATACGTGTGGCTCGGCAGGGGAAAAGCGTAATCCGGATCGTTCATGATGGCGTCGTCAATCGGGACCAGCACAGAGGAATCCACGCAGGGGGCCATCTGTTCTCTCAAGAAACGCATGGCAGGACCTTCGTTTCCCCGCGTGGAAGGAATCCGGATCAATTCCATCAACAGAACTTCGACCTTCTTCTTTATCTCAGCAGAGATTATCAATACCATCCCTCAGAAATAACTTCCAAAGGCTCCGTCTGGGCCGAACACAAGGGGACGGGTCGCTTGGAGAAA
>JAGDMJ010000463.1 GCA_017860555.1 Bacteroidota bacterium | reverse complement strand
ACAGAGTGTTTACATATGAGTACAAGCGCGACAGTGTATGTTTTGGAGCTAGTAGACCTGGTATAACGAATCGAGAGGTCCCACTGTGCTCACGAATATACGCATGGTCACAGGGTTCCCGTCCGGTAGCGTTTCCGTCCCCACACCCTGAAGGACTATTTCAGAGGGGGTGCCTGCAGAAAAGATTGAATAGGTGCCATTGGCGTTTTTCCCGGCCGGGAGGTTTGTCAGTTTTGCCAGCCCACCGGCATCGGCGGTCAGTCCGACAAATGAGCCGCCGCCGCCGTTCTGCTGGAGAGGTCGGCGATAGTATTCATGCGCCCGCATTGCGAAGTTGATCAGGTCATGCGCGACTGAGTCGCGGTTGGCAGAGAGCGCATTGTCAGAAAACAGTCCAATTCCTGCCGCAACGGCGAGCGCGACAACGACAAAGACAAGGACCAGGAGATAGAGTTGCTGTTGTTGCATGAGTGAACACCTCGAGTATCGTTGACCTTCCCATCGCTCAGCTGGCGAGTTACCTTTCTGATTGCGTCGCAGGCAGAATCTTCATTTTTCTTTTCCAGCGACAGCCTGGATCGTGAATCCTGCACGCAATTCGTGGGTGGTTCTGTGCCCGTTGTTAATTTTGACTGGACATAGTTAACAAATCGGGAAGGGCTTTCAAATGACGCGGCTCACACGATTCAACGGGAGGTGAAAGGCGTGGTATCAAATGAGTTCGTACGATACGTTTTCGGGACACCCCCAGGCTCTGAAACCTGGACTCCGTGCCCTCCCTTCCGAACAGGAAGGCATGGAGTCCTTCGGCAAATGTACGCTTCGTCTTTGAGCCCCGACTACACGCGTCGTATGCCGTCCATGACGAATGACATTTGTCTGAATAACCTACGGCAAATCCGGATCTGCATCGGGTGGAACATTGGGGTCGTACCGGCGCCCCGGGTCAGACGGCAGATCACGGTCCGACCGGTACTTCGAGTCCGAACGTGTGTCCGGACTTCGTCGAGTCGTTCTCACGTCCTCGGAGGCCGGCACGTCGGCACGGCGGATCGGCCGGTCCATGGCGCTCGGCCGGTCGACGTCGATGTCGCTGTCCCGTTTGTCCCTGGACGATTCTTCGCTTACGGAGCCAATATCGGTCGCTCTCGTCCGCTCCAGCACGTCCCTTGCTCTGTCAACCCACCTTGACGTGTCGCAATGGACCGAAAGCAGGAAGCCTCCTTCCCGGACTCGTCCTTCGTAACGTTTCGCTTCGTATTCGGGTATTCCCGCTCCGATCAACGCTCCTGCAAGTCCACCCACTGTGCCGCCGACGCCTGCGCCGGCAAGTGCGGCCATGATTGGACCGGCAGCGATGAACGGACCAACGCCCGGAAGAGCAAGTGCGCCGATCCCTGTCAGCCAGCCCAGCACACCTCCGACCACTGCGCCGGTTCCGGCTCCGGCCGCTGTCCCTTCGGGCGCCTTGGTATGCTTCTCGTGAGCCAAATCCTTCGTGCCTGTGTTGTCAGGGAACAGCACGGAGATATCACTATTGCGGAACCCCTCCACACGCAGGGTATCAACGGCATGTTCCAGGTCGATCCGGTTCTTATAGATACCATAGACCGATGTATTCGTTCCCGCCATTTTGTCCTCCTCCTCTATGTCTGGTAGTCTTTCGCGATGCCGGCTCAGTCATTCTCGGAACTGCTGGCAGTCTTCACTTCGATTTGATTCGTGATCTTGCCGGTTCCGGCTATTGCTGCCGCCTTGGCTTCAATGGACGTCCTTTCCTCCAGGGAGCGAACAGGCCCCTTCAGGGTGACCATGCCGTCTTTGGTGATAATCTTGATGTTCTTTGCATAGGTCGAAAGGGAATCATCGTCCATGATAGCCTGACGGATCCTCCGCGTCGTTTCGATATCAGTTGAAGATTGTCCCTGATCATCCGCGGTTGGCTCTTCCTCGTAGCGGTCCCGCTTGTTGATGGCGGTATTGTCCGGCTCGACGGTTCCACCCGAGGACCCCTGGACCGAGTCCGTGACGGCGTCACGCAATGAATCCCCGTCTGTTGCACGTCCCAGGCCTTGCCGCGCGGAATCGACTGCTCTCCCCGTCTCATCTTGCATACGATCGAGCGTCGTGTCGAGTGTCCCGCCCTGAATTGAATCCCTCATGTTTCCCTGCTGCGTCGTATCCTGCCTGTTCCCCGGAGATGGTTCCATCCAGGGGCGTGCCGCATCCTGTCCATTCGCACTGCCCGATAATACACACAGCGCTCCGAAAGTACATGCAAGCATTTGCCTGACGTTTCTTTTCATCCCCTCATCCCTTCAATTGTATGACAGATCACAATCCATGGTATTCAATCTATCAGCCCGGCGCCGAAATGTCCATCGGGAAAATGCTGTAAACACTGAATAGAGGAATTGCGGGAAGGAGATTAGGAGAATGGCTGTATGCGAGGAGCATGAATGTGATCAAAAGGGGAAAACCCGGCCGAAGCCGGGTTTTCGGGTACCTGGTCAGGGGTTCGCCCTCTGGTTTTCGACCTTATTGTGTACAACGCACCAGGAAGGTCTGTTGTACAAACTCCGGCGGCAGTGTTGTGTTGGTATTGTGCATCCAAGTCTGGATTTTCACGCTATTCGTTGAGCCCGGTTGGCCACCGAGGCAGTCGGCGACTTTGAATGTGATTGGAATAACATTGTCTCCCACGTTAGCATCCACGCGGGTGAGGCCGGTGGCGTTGATTGGAGTTCCGTTCGGTACGGCCGCAAATGCATTTGCCGGAACAAGGTTGAAGAAGACCGTTCTGTTACCTGACGTGGCAAGTTTGCCGGTGTTGATCGTCCTTCCCGCAAACTGAATGACGCTGCCGCCGTCGGCAGGGGCGGGGAAGAGAAGCTGGATGTTAATCGTCGCAATGCTGTTCTTGTCGAACGTGTTTCCATTCGGGAACGTGATGGCTTTCACGAAATTCTTGATGTTGCTGCTCTTGAGGCGTACCTGCGTCTTGAATGGCCGGAAATTCGTAATTGGTTTTGGTCTGACGCCAAGTGGCACGCATACATTGTCGCTCTGGAGCGCCAACTCCACTGTGGCATCCTGCACGAGCGCCGTGAAAATGATCTTCGCCTGCAAGGAAGTCGCCGATGAACTCAGGATGTTCACGCTGCTGATGCTCGCATTCCCGCCCACAGTGATGAACGGAGTCAGGTCGTTCTGTATGATAACGCCGGAGGCTGGAGTCTTGGCTTCCTGGAGGCCCGTGCCATTCAGGGTGAAGGTGATCTCGTTGAACGGTGCGGAGGGCG
>JAGDMJ010000462.1 GCA_017860555.1 Bacteroidota bacterium | reverse complement strand
GGCCCAGACTGTTTTCACACTCGTCGAGGAGCGTGGCCCAGTTCTTGTTCTCCCTGAGGCCCGTCAGAAACGACCGCCGCTGAGCGGGCGGGGTTTCGATCTTGGTCTTGCCCTGTTCATTCGGAGGCGGTGCAAGGACCGGGTCCCATCGGATGCTGCGAAGGAGCCTGTACGCAGTGGCACTCTTCCGGTTCTGTTCACGGAAGAACTTCGCCGCTTGTTTCACCAGTGCGGTCGCCTCCTGGGCCGTCCTGAGGTCCCCGGGCGTTGGAACGGCTGCGTTCCCGGTCTCACCGGCAGGCCGGCTTTGCGATGGCGAGGCTTCCGTCGTTGCTGCCATCGGTGCCGCCGCCGGCCGGGGGGCTTTGTTCAGACACTTGTCCACGGCCTGCGACAACCCGAGAAGGGAAGGAGGACTCTCCGGCATCTTCTCAAGGAATTGCTGTTGCAGGCTCTTGAGGGTTTCCTTCGCCCGCTCCAACGGTGCACGATCTGCCTCGCGGACCTGCGCGTATGCAACGCTCTCGTCCAGCTTCGTGGTCAGGAACTCCAGCGCGCTCTTGCGTGCGGCAGGGCGGTTCTTGCCCGGGAAAAGGCCGTCCCAGAAGTCCCGGACAAGGATCTCGATCGCGGCGGTACCTTCCGCCAGGCCGGCAAACGAATTCTGCTGCCAGAGCGCATAGCAGAGATAGCTTGCGATGCGGATGTCCTTTGACTTCTCCGAAAGGATTCTGGTGCCAGCCTGTCGGATGAACAGGTAGTCCGGACCGGCGCCTTGCTTCACCACGCTTGCGCGTTGCTCGAGCAGCTTTTCGGCCTCCGTCCGTTCCGATTTCCTTACCGTACCGCGTGTGGCGTCCATCAGCTGCCGTAGTTCGGAGGCGCGCTCCTGATCGATCTGGCCACCGATCGTATTCATCTTGTCGATCTCTGCCTTGATCGCCAGGAAATCTTCCTCGTACGAAATATCCTTCCCGCACGGATTGTCGCCCGGGATCGGGCGCCGTACGGCCTCGAGCAGGGGAGAGAGCGCGTCCTGCGAGCCGCCCTGTTGCGCTATGTTGTGTTCGTCTGCCATATCCTATGACAATGCGATCGTCAGTCCTCTGAGAAAACCGCTGAGTGTGCCTTCCTGTTTGTCCAACAACGCGCGGAGTGCGGAAGGGATCATCGCCGATGCCTTGCTCAATGCTCCTTTTCCCTCTTCGTCCACCATGCAAATGCTCTCGCTGTCTGCGTCCGGTTTCAAGAGTTGCAGAAAGTTCTTTGGAGAGGGCTGACGGAAAAAGAGAAACAGGTACGCGGGAGTCCCATTGCGCGGCAGGTTCCAGAAGAGGAACGGCCAACCGGGCACGGAGCCGAGCATGACCAGCGACACGTGCAGCCAGAAGCAGGCCACATAGTCGGCCCGCTGCTCGCCTGTCAAAAGTGGAAACCGCAATCCAAGACTCATTCGCTTGAAGTTCCGGTTGCGGACCGGCAGCAAGGTCTCAACGAGGTTGCTGAAGAGGAGATACTTCCGCGGATCTCCGAAACTGCCGAACAATTCCTGCCAGAATAAAGTGACGGTGAAAGTGTCAAGAAATTCCTTGTTGTACAGCGTCATGATAGCATGTCGGTCGGGTTCAGGACAATTCAATGCCTGCGTAGAGTCGGCAATCTCGCGAGCCTCGAGACCGTTCATCGCACGGGAGATCAAATGGCCTGCCGCCTGGAAAAAGGATGAGAATGCGGCCGGTGTGAGGTGCGCGTCGTTGGCGTGCAGCCAGCGGCGGTCAAGCAGGAGCGAAACCAAGAATGGATAGCGACGCTGGCTCTTGTCCTGGCTTGCCTGGAGAACCCCCGCCAGAGATCGATCGGCGTTTTCCGGATTGAACACGAAGCGGTAGGCCGGGGCCCGGGAGAAATCCTGTTCCCATCCCGGCCCGAGTTGCGTGCGCACGAAATAGAGCCCGTGATGAAGCCACTCGTCGAATGCCAGCGCTTCGCGGCTCGCGGCGTTGAAACGGATGAAATCCGCGTGCGAGGGGAGCTTCCCAAAGCAGAGCGCCGAAGAACTCGAAACGTTCATGAGTTACCCGTTGCGTCAGTTCAGCTTGTCTGGCAATGCTACCGCCAGGATGCGGCCAAGGGGATTGTTGAATCCCTTGTCTGTTTTGATCGAGCCCGTGACCACAATCCCTTGCTTGAATGTCCACTTGCATCTGACTTCTGCTCTCCCCAGGCCGGGAGAGATGGCTGAGGAGGACACCAGCCGGAAGAAACCCCATCCGCCGTCAAAGGACTTTTCGTCGACCGGGCTGTCGTCCGATGATCCAAATATGCCCAGGACCTTTCCCCCTTCCTGCACCAGCCTGAAGCCTGCTCCACCGTCTCCCGGCCAGTCGAAGAGAAACGTCGGAGGTTTTTCCTCAAGCTTCCAGCACAGTTCCTTCGTGCCGACGCGCACATAGACTTTGTCGATGTCGGGGGACCCTTCGGGCCGGATGATCGGCTTGAGGCTGAGTTCCACCTTCATCCCCGGTTCGGTGCCGCGAAACAGCGACAGTCGTAGCGTCTTCGCCTGCTTCAACGCGTTTCTGGCCGCCGGAGATAGCACGATCCCCGCTCCTCCGTCCCATGATCGTGGATTCCATCCGTTGTCCTCGTCCACGAAAGGTTTGAGCTCCTCGGTTACGAACTTCGCCAGCCTGCCATTGTCAGCGAAGAGTGCTGCCACCTCCGTCAAGGGCGCGTCCTGTCCATCGCCGTCAAAGGGATAGTACCCGGCCAGCTCGCGGTAGGGCTCAAATACCTCCTGACGCCACGCCTCATTGAAGTATTCCATTGACCTGCCAATGAGCGAATTCCAGGAGTAATGGATCGGCTGCTCGAAAAGATTGAGCAACACCCTTCGCGTTCTATCATCCTGAGTTTTCATCTGCCGGCGGATTTCCCGCAAGGCGTCCGCAAGTGATCCCGTCCCATTGAACGCATCCGCCGCGCGCGCCTTTGCTTCCCTGGGAGGAGCTACACTCGCTGCATCGAGATCGTCCCCGACCCTGCCCAAGAGAGCAAGAAGGGCGTCAAGATCGGCGGGTTTTCCATTCCCCTGGTCGCTTTCCGAAAACCGTCGGACGTCGCTGAATTCCGTTTCGACGACGTTCGCGGGGTTGAAGCTCACCGCGATCTTCTGCGCCTTGTCCGTCACTCCCTGGATCTTGTCAGTCAGACCCTCTTTGACCGAAGGCTCAAGTGTCGTGTTCCTTGTTATGTCATCGAACAGTTGCTTCAGCGGGGAACTCCTCATATCTCCAAGCGCTCGCATGCGGTTA
>JAGDMJ010000461.1 GCA_017860555.1 Bacteroidota bacterium | reverse complement strand
GCATTCAGCCGATTCGCGTGAGCGGCCGGATCATTGTGGCACCCAGCTGGCATCCTTACACTCCGGAAACCGGCGAGATCGTCCTTACGATTGACCCAAAGATGTCATTCGGAACCGGGCACCATGAAACCACCCGGATCATGGTGCAGTTGTTGGAGAAACATCTCCGGCCGGGTGACACAATGCTTGACGTCGGCACAGGCACCGGTATTCTCGCTATTGCGGGGCTCAAGCTCGGAGCATCTTCGGCTTTCGCAGTGGACAATGACGAGTGGTCCTTCAATAACGCTCAGGAAAACGTGAAGATGAACGGAGTCCAGGACAGCGTCACCGTTCTTCTTGGAGAGATCGAACAGGTTCCCCGGAAGGAGTTTGATCTTGTGGCGGCCAATATTCAGCGCGGGGTCATCGAGCGGATCCTGCCGGAGATGCGCCTGAGGCTCAATGCTTCGGGGCATCTGCTTCTTTCCGGGCTTCTCGATGTCGACCGCGAGCCGATCCTCGCGTCGCTTGACGCTCAGCGGCTTCACGTCGTCGACGAACTTCGCGATAAGGAGTGGCTGGCCCTCGCCGCCGTGCACCTGCGGCCCTGACACTTCAACACTGGACATTCATCATCCGACATTCGATATTCACACGCACTCCATATCAGCATCAGTCCACCCGTGGCTCTCGCCGTCATAGACATCGGCACCAACACTGTGCTTCTCCTCGTTGCGGAAATTGACGCATCGGGGAAAATCATCACGTTGGAATACCGGCAACGGGTCCCGCGGCTCGGACGCGGTGTGGACTCGCGGAGATTCCTGCAGCGGGATTCCATGGAGCGGGTTGTCCAGGTGCTGCTCGAATTCCGAGCCATCGCCGACGGACACCACCCGGATGTCATCGCGGTGTGTGGAACGAGTGCGGTGCGCGACGCAGCCAACAGGGACGAATTTGCCGCGCTGATCAAGCAGAGAACCGGCTTCGACCTGGAGATCCTCACAGGGGAAGAAGAAGCGCTCTGGACTTATCGGGGTGCAGTCAGTGGTGTTCCCGGGCTGGCAAGAGCCACCGTTGTCGACATAGGAGGCGGAAGCACGGAGCTCACCACCGGAACTGCACAGGTCATCACCCATCGAGTGAGCCTCGATATCGGATCGGTCCGACTGACCGAGCGACACTTGCAGCACGACCCGCCTCTGGCCGCCGAGATCGCGGCCACGCGCAACGCGATCATTTCCGGACTTGCCTCTCTCCCATCCACTTTTCCCGGCGAGACAGGCCGGGTCGTTGGAGTCGCGGGTACGGCCACGACGCTGGCGCTACTCGCCCAGAAACGGCGGGGATTTGACCTGCAGGCCGTCAGCGGTTTCGTGCTTCGCCGCGATGCCATCAGTCGCCTGGTATCCGAGCTCGAATCTTCCTCCAACAGCCAGATCCTTCGGCTGGCAGACTACATGGAAGGGCGGAATGACATCATCACTGCAGGCGCAATCATCCTTGAAGAAGTAGTAGGCTTCCTCGGGGCAGAGGAGATCATCGTGAGTGAGAGAGGCGTGCGGTATGGAATTGCGATACGTGAGTGGGAGAAGAGAAAGTAACTTCTGCGACCCCTGCGTTGCCACCCCGAACCAGGGGGCATGTTCCGGCTATTGGTTACGCTGAGCCGGTAGCGCTACGAGTCATAGGGCTGTGTGCCCCTCATCCCTTTGCCATTTGCGCCAGCACGCCTCCAAGAGAATCTGTCACATACCCGACATCGTCCTCTTTGTTGCTCATTCCAAACGAAAAGCGTATCGTCGCGCGCGCGGTGTCTGAGTCTCTCCCCATCGCCAGAATCACGTGGGATGGCTGGATGCTCCCCGATGTGCATGCCGAGCCGCTCGCGACGGCAATTCCTCTCAGGTCCATATTCGGAACGAGCATCTCCCCTTCCAAGCGCATCCTTCGGCTATCCACCGAGATACTCAAAATATGAGGAAGCCGGTTCGATGGATCGCCGTTGAAAATGATGTACGGGAACCTTGCCCTGATGGTGGATTCAAGCGCGTCCCGAAGGGCAGCCAACCTGGCCGATTCCTCGCTCATCGCACGCAGCGCCAGATCTACAGCCACGGCGAACCCCACGGCCAACGCCACGTTCTCCGTTCCCGGACGCTTGCCCCGCTCCTGTCCGCCTCCGTGGAAAAGGGGATCCAGCATCGTCCCCCGACGAACATAGAGCGCACCAATGCCCTTCGGTCCGTATAGTTTGTGCGCCGTGAACGTCATCAGATCCACACCGAGATCCTTCACAATGACAGGGATCTTCCCCACCGATTGGACCGCGTCCGTATGGACGAGAGCACCGGACTGATGAGCGGCAGAAGCTATGGCAGCGACCGGGTTTATGGTCCCAATTTCATTGTTTGCATGCATGATCGAGACAACAGACGTCTTCTCCTTCACCAGAGATCGGACCAGTTCTGTGTCGACTCTTCCATATTCGTCCAGGTCAGCGAGCGAGAGCGAATGCCCCTCGTTCGCGAGCGCTGCGCATGTATCCAGGACCGCGTGATGTTCCCCCCGGGAGGTGACGAGATGCGTTCGACCAGTGGCCCTGGCTGCGCGCGCGGCCCCCACAATGGCAAGATTGTCTGATTCCGTCCCGCCACTTGTGAAAAACAGTTCTCCCGGTTCAGCCCCGATAGACTGAGCAATGGTGCCTCGGGCTTTTTCCAGTCCGGCCTTGGCCTGCCGGCCGTACGAATGAACGGAGGAAGCATTGCCGAACTGCTCCGAGAAATATGGCCCCATTGCCTCGCGTACACGCGGGTCAAGGGGTGTTGTCGCCGTATGATCGAGATAGATGCGGTTCACGCACGATTCCTCTTGGTCAAGATGCGGGGCTACTGCGTCTTAATGCAGCGCACTGCTGAAGTCACGGCGGTGCCTCTTGGTCACGTCGTTTTCTTCTCCCAGAAGCTTGAAGATAGCGAGACATGCCCTGCGGGCCCCGTCATTATCATAGTACCGGTTCAAGCGGATGACATCGATGAATTTGTCCAGGGCAGCATCCAATTGCTTCGACCTCATGTCGTAGATGGCGGCAAGGTACGTCGTCTTGACGGAATCCTGCGGGAGCAATTCCGGGTGGTCCATCTTCCCGACCAATTCATCAAACGTCCGAATGGCATCCGCCAGCGAATAGTGCGTTGAGTGCTCCTGGATGTTTCTCACAAGGTCGACAGCCCGTAACCGATCCTGCCAGATGAGAATCGCGGCAAGCAGAGCCCTGCCCTGTTCGTTGGCAGGTGTGCGGCTCAAGACCGTTTCAAGAAGTTGTTGAGCTTCTG
>JAGDMJ010000460.1 GCA_017860555.1 Bacteroidota bacterium | reverse complement strand
AACGGGATTGTAGCCAGAGCGATGATTGCCGCAACTTTCCAGTATTTCATGAATGGCTCCGTCATCAGAAAGAGGAAGACTTTAGGAGGAGTATAACGATTCGGGGGATTTCCGGCAGTGACGCAACGCACACCCGACTATGTCAGTTCCACTGCTGTGTTACAGTAACAGATGAGCAAACCGTCCCGACAGCCGAAAAATACGGAAGTTAGACCGAGTAAGCAAGGAAATCAGCGGCATTAGGATTTTTTAATCTTCTCTTAATCAAAGGACCGACTCGTCAAAGTCGCGTTCGAAACTGTGCTGGGGAACTTGCCTTTGATGACCCCGCGGCATACTCATTTTATGGAAGAAATACGCGGCACCGATCAGAACGCTTCTTGAACCTTCCTCATCTCTTCTGTGTTCAAGAAGCGACACGATGGACCACCTACTTCCGGAGATCCGATGAAAGAACGCCTCACCGTGGAAAACGCACTGGCCAAGCTCGGGCAGGCCGGGGGCAGCGAGTTTGCTACGTTGTTCATGCACGGTTCGCTTCAGGTGGAGGTCTACAAACCCAACCGCATTGACCGCCAACATCCCCACTCGCGGGATGAGATCTATGTCGTCATTTCCGGATCAGGATATTTTCTTCAGGGTACGGAGCGGCAGGAGTTCGGTTCAGGAGAGGTACTTTTTGTCCCCGCGGGTGTCGTTCACCGGTTCGAGGATTTCACGGACGATTTCGCGACGTGGGTGTTCTTCTACGGCCCGGGCGGGGGCGAGAAAGCCGTCGCTTAGCCGGCGCCGCGACGGAACATCTCATGAAGCCGCCCGCCGGTAGCCGTCGACCTTCCGATTTGCACCACCTGGGCGGTCACGTTGTCTTCGCCCCCCCGGGATACGGCCAGGTTCACAAGCGCCTTACACGCCTCCTGTGCCTGAAGCGATAAGACAGTATCCTGCATCTCGGCCTCCGTGACCGCGTTCGAGAGCCCGTCCGTGCACAACAGAAATGAATCGGATTCCCCCACCACGATTCCCCGGAGAATGTCAACCTCGACGTCCGGCTTCACTCCAAGCGCCCGCGTGATCTGCGATCGTTCGGGATGAAACGCCGCTTTCTCTTTGGGTAGCATTCCATGCCGCATCATTTCTCCGACCACGGAATGATCTTCCGTCATCTGCTGAATTCCCGACCGGCTGATCCGGTACGCGCGGCTGTCTCCCACATGGGCAATGCAAGCACCGTCGGCCGAGATCGCCAGGGCCGTGCAGGTGGAGCCCATGATCGCCGGAGGGAACAGTTGACAGCTTTCCCGGTAAATCGCGTCGTTGGCCCGCTCGAATGCCGTTCGCAGAAACTCGAACAACGGCACTCCGTTGGAATTCAGAAATTGTTCGCCGATGATCCGTACGGCGAGCCGGCTCGCCTCCCCTCCTCCACGATGTCCTCCCATGCCATCGGCAACAAGAAAGAGTCGTGCCCGCTGCCAGTCTCCCGAATCTTCCCCTTCGGGAAAAGCGCCGTAAGCGTCCTGGTTTTCCTTCCGGACCAGGCCGATGTCGGAGTGGCCGCCAAACGTTATGGTGGGGTGTGCATTCATAGCTGGATTGCGAAATATCAGAGACCAGACAACCGACAGCGGATCTCCGAAATCCCTTCGTTCCCTTTTATCGTGTCAAGAGCATCTTACGCGCCTGGACAAACGAACCGGCGGTGATTTGATAGACGTAGATTCCACTGGCCAGTCCGGTCCCATCAAAGGCGACTTCATACCTTCCTGCCTGTTGGGTCTCGTTGACGAGTGTCGCCACCTCTCTGCCCAGGAGATCGTATACGACCAGCCTGACGTCACTGATCCCTGGCACCTCGTACCTGACCTCTGTGTTCGGGTTGAACGGATTCGGATAGTTCTGTGCGAGCGCAAACACGGCCGGCAGCTGACCGGGCGTCTCCTCGACTGCGGTCAGTGCGGTGGAGAAGCTCCAGATCTGCGACCATCCGCCGGTGCCCCCGGAATCCGTGGCTCTCACTCTCCAATAACATTTCGTGTTGTTTGGCAGTACACCTTCGGGAATCGTATACGCGGTATCCGTGAGGGATTCCCGGCGAAGAAGAACCGTTCCGAATGCCTGACTCGTTGATACCTCGACGGTCCACTGCGCTCCCTGGACGCCGCTCCAGGAAAGGACTGTGGAAGTGGGAACGGCCGAGCTTCCGTCTGCGGGCAGCAACAAGACCGGCTGAGAGGGCGGTCCGATGCGTATCGCAAGTTCGGGAGCCCAGTTCCATCCGCCCGACGCTTTGCCATTGGCATACATCGTCACCGTACCCGGGCTGTTCGAAAGATATGTGAACTCTATCGAATAAGGGGTTCCAATCGGGGAGACGTGCGTCAATTCCTGATTCAGTACCTGGAGTAGACTAGAGGTGGAAGAGAGCGTTCCGCTGCTCACGGCAATATCACATCCCCCCCCGCTTGTTGTCGCTCCTGTAAGCACAATGGTGTACGTCCCGGGCGTCCCGACGGGCAACACGGTTGGGCCGCTCAGAGCGACCTGAATGCTTGCATTGGAGTTAACGCCATGGCATCCCCCTCCCCCACTGACTTTGGCGCCACAACCTGCCGTCGCGCTGTGTTTCTTCGTCTGTCCCGTGACGCCCGCAGAAAACGCATATGCCAGGTAGCAGGCAAAAAAAAGGAAAAACACGAATGCAATCGTGGCAACGGTGCCTCTCATCATGGACCTCTTCATAGCACGTTCCGCCTCTCCGGTTATATGGTCAAAAATTCATGCTCACTCCCACAGTGGGCGCCACAGAGGCACGTAACCCTGCTTCATTCAGCGGAACCAGAATGTTTGCCAACACGAGGAACGCCTGCGATGGGGAGTACTTGAATCCAACAGAAAGGTTGTGAAGATTGTCATTATCACGGTCGGGAACGTTACTAAGACTGACTGTACGACGGACGGTCCCGCCGCTTTGCCCGTACTCGACGACAGTTATCGACCCGGGATACAACTTGACGGCTTCACTTTCGTTCAGATCGAAGGTCCCCAGAAAATCGGCGGCAAATGTCAACCCTTGCAGGACCCGTTGGTCGAACCCAGCTCTGACGATCATCCGGTCACTTTGAAATTCAGCCGCCCTCAGCTCATATCCGAGATTAAGATGTGGAGTGAAATCTCCAATTTTCTTGGATGCCAGCAGAGCGAAAATGGCATTGGTCTCGCCGCTCCCCAGGAAATCCTCTTCCCTGCCCGTGGGAATGCTGACATTTGCCAGGGCCCCCAGATCCACGGCGTCACCCCTGAGAAAAGAGTATTTCAGGCG
>JAGDMJ010000459.1 GCA_017860555.1 Bacteroidota bacterium | reverse complement strand
ACCGGAAAGGTGAAGCGCGCGACCGCGTACAGGAGCCACATCCTGACCTCGAAAACCACAAAACGGAAGCGCAAGCTTCGCGGACCCCACCTGGTTTCGAAAGCCGATGAGCGTGCCGTGAAGATTATGCTTCAGAACTGACAACGAACCATCGCCGGAGATGTACGCCTGTTCGGGTGCACGCCGGCGCAACCATCAACCATAGACAAGGACAAGAGCAACTATGCCTCGTTCGCAGAACAAAGTTGCCTCCCACCGCCGTCGCAAGCGCGTTCTCAAGCAAGCGAAAGGCTACTGGGGCGCGAGAAGCAAAGTCCTGACTATCGCCAAGCATCACGTAGACAAAGGGATGCAGTTTGCCTACCGTGACCGCAAGACGAAGAAACGGACTTTCCGCCAGCTCTGGATCGCACGCATCAATGCGGCGGCACGGCTGGAGGGCACGACCTATTCACGACTCATCGCCGCACTGAACGCAAAAGAGGTGGACATCAACCGCAAAATCCTGGCAGATCTGGCGGTGAGCAACCCCCAGGCGTTCGCCGAGGTTGTGAAGTTCGCCCTCGCATAGTGTATCAGAACAGCTTCCCGCTCAATGACAGACCCGGGGCTGGCACCCTGCCTCCCCGGGAGAGGCGGGAGATTTCAATCCCAAGATCCTTTCTTCCATGCAACCGCAGATTGAACAACTCCGCCGCGAGGCGGAAGAGCAGATCCGGTCGGTGGCCAATGTTTCCCAGCTCGAAGAATTCCGCGTCACGTACCTCGCCCGCAAGGGGCGCATCGCTCTGCTCTTCGACGGGCTGAAGGGCGTGCCGCCGGACCAGCGTCCCGCCCTCGGCAAGAGCCTGAATGAGCTCCGGGCGCACGTCCAACAACTTCATGACGGCAAGGCCTCGTCATTTGCCACCGTGACGGGTTCCGCGTCGCTGGACCTGACACAGATGGGCCGACGCGGGCACATCGGGACGAAGCATCCTCTGATGCAGACCATGGACGAGATCAAATCGATCTTCGTCTCCATGGGATTCGGCATCGCGGACGGGCCGGAGCTTGAGGATGATTACCACAACTTCGGCGCCCTCAATTTTCCGCCCGATCATCCCGCACGTGACATGCAAGACACCTTTTTCGTCACCAGGGACGTGCTCCTCCGGACCCATACGTCTCCGGTCCAGATCCGTGTGATGGAGAACCATCAGCCGCCCATCAGGGTCATCATGCCCGGCAAGGTGTACCGGAATGAGGCTATCAGCTCCCGGAGCTTCTGCATGTTCCACCAGGTCGAAGGGCTCTGCGTGGACAAAGGAGTGACGTTCAGCGAGTTGAAGGGAACCCTGATTTCGTTCATCAAGCAATTCTACGGAAGCAGTCTGAAGTACAGGTTCAGGCCGACGTTCTTCCCCTTCACCGAGCCGAGCGCGGATATTTACATTACGTGTTTTATCTGCAACGGCAAGGGGTGCCGGATGTGCAAACAGGCCGGATGGCTGGAGATCCTGGGATGCGGCATGGTGCATCCGAACGTTCTCCGCAACGTGGGCTACGACACCGAGAAGTTCACCGGGTATGCGTTCGGGATGGGCATCGACCGGATCGCGATCCTGCGCTACGGCATCGAAGACATCCGCCTCTTCTTTGAAAACGACGTCCGCTTCCTGAACCAGTTCTAGCAGGCGATGCCCATCCGATCCGTCATTGCGAGCCCCTCCTCAGGTCGGGGTGACACAATGGTGGCGGCAGTTTGAGCACGCGTACACAACGTGTTGTCATGTAACACCAATGATCTCTGGCTATGAGAATCCTGGAAAGTTGGCTCAAAGAATACATCCGCTTCGACATCCCGCCCCGCGTGCTTGCGGAACGGCTGACCATGCTCGGCCTCGAGTTTGAAAGCGTGGAGTCCCTTGGGGAAAAGTACAGAGGGTTCGTCGTCGGCAAAGTCCTTGAAGTTCAGAAGCATCCGCAGGCAGACAGGCTTACCGTCTGCCGGGTCGACGTGGGGAAGGAAAAACTTCAGATCGTCTGCGGTGCTCCGAATGTGGCGCCCGGACAGAAAGTTCCCGTGGGACTCGTGGGTGCCACGGTGCCGAAAAATCAGCATGGCGACACGGGCGAGCCCTTCGTCCTTGGACAGGTGAAAATCCGGGGAGTGGAATCGTTCGGGATGATCTGCTCGGAATTTGAGTTGGACCTTGGCTCGAACGCGGATGGGATCCTGGTCCTTGGTCAAGAGGCGAAGGTCGGGCAGCCCCTCGCGCGCCATCTTGGTGTGGAGGATATCGCGTTTGATGTCGAGATCACCCCCAATCGACCGGACTGGCTGAGCCACATGGGCGTTGCCCGTGAGGTCGGGGTTCTCGTGAAGCGCCCCCCCAGGTTGCCTTCGGTCCGCCTGAAGGAAGGCAAGACCTCCCTGCGGAAATTCCTTTCGGTGGAGGTCCAGGACAGAAAGAACTGTCTCCGATTTGCGGCACGCATGATCCGCGGCGTGGCAGTTGGTCCGTCGCCGGCCTGGCTCCAGAACAAACTTCGGAACGCCGGGCTGCGTCCGAGGAACAACGTCGTGGACATCACCAACTACGTGATGCTCGAATGCGGCCAGCCGATGCACGCATTTGATTACGTCCACTTGAAAGGGGGGAAGATCGTCGTGCGCCAGTCAACACCGGGCATGACGTTCACGACGCTCGATGGCAAAAGCCATACGCTCCCCGAGGGGGCGGTGATGGTGTGCGATGCGGAACGCGAAGTCTCCGTCGCTGGCGTGATGGGTGGTGCCAACTCAGAGATCAGCGACGCAACGGTTGATGTCGTCCTCGAGAGCGCCAACTGGAACCCGTCGAGCATCCGGAAGACAGCGAAAGCGATGGGCATCAGCTCGGACGCATCGCAGCGGTTCGAACGCGGTGCCGATCCGAACATCGTGCGTTTCGCGCTCGACCGGGCGGCTCAGCTCGTCGTCGAGCTAGCCGGCGGGGAGTTGCTGAAGGGTGCAATCGATGTCTATCCAAAGAAGGTCGGAGAGCGGACGATCGCACTTCGTCCTGACCGTGTCAATGCAGTATTGGGCACGGCGTTGACGCGGCAGCAGATCATCCAGTACCTGGGCCTGTTGGATATGCGGCCGGTCAAGAGAACCACTGCCTCGATTGCTGTCAAGGTTCCGACCTACCGCGTTGATATCGACGCAGAGATCGACTTGATCGAAGAGGTGGCCCGGGTGCACGGGTATGACAACATCCCGGAGAAGACCACCGCCCTCATCGATTTCTCGCAACCGCTCAAAGCCAGGGACATTGCCGACGTGCTGCGCACCGTG
>JAGDMJ010000458.1 GCA_017860555.1 Bacteroidota bacterium | reverse complement strand
GTCTGGCCACCTGAAGGATCAGCAGGCCGATCGGCCCTGTGCCGTGAATCGAGAGGGTATCCTTCGGTTTGACATGGGAGAGATTGACGGCATGGATGGCGACGCCGAGCGGTTCCAGCATCGCTGCGGACGCATCATCGATGTCGCCGGGCAGGAGGAAGCAGGTCCGCGCCGGCACGATCATCCGCTCGCACAACGCCCCCTGATCGGGAAACTGACTGCAGAAGTGCAGATGAAGGCAGAGATTCGGGTGGCCTGCCCTGCACATCTCGCACTGCCCGCACGGTTGCGCGGGATCGACCGCAACGCGGTCACCCGCGTTCAGCCGCCGTCCCGCCCCGTCCACGACACCGGGTCCCACTTCTTCAATGACTCCGGCGAACTCGTGCCCGGGAATCAGCGGACTCTTCTGAATACCGGCCAGGGGTTTGGGATCGCGATACGTATGCAGGTCGCTGCCGCAAATCCCCACCGCCCTGACCCGCACGAGAACCTCGCCCTCCCGGGGATGACCGGGATCCGGGATCTCATCAAGCCGCAGGTCGCGCGGTCCGTGCAGGCGGACTGCCAGCATCAGGAGCCTCTTCCAAATCGTAGGAGAATGACGATATGATACGGCGTGAAAGATGGATAATCAATCGCCATGTGGAGGACAACCTGCTCAATGTAGACAACCTGCTCAAGGGCAACCTCCCCGACTCTCTTTTGATTCTCTTTTGTGGTCTCACCATATTACGACAATGACACAAGACCTGACAAACGAATATCGATCGGATGTCATGAAACAGCTCGCCGTCCTCTCTTCACTGTCCTTCGTGCTCCTCCAGCTGATTGGGCCGCGGGCGTGGGGGCAGGACACATCCCGGCTCACGCTCTGGTACAACGCGCCCGCCCAGGAATGGGTTGAAGCCCTCCCGCTCGGGAACGGGCGGCTGGGCGCCATGGTCTTCGGCGTTCCCGGGAGAGAGCGGCTGCAACTGAATGAGCAAACCGTCTGGGCTGGAGGACCGTACCGGAACGATAATCCAAAGGCGTTGCAGGCGCTTCCCGCCGTCCGTCAGCTCATCTTCGACGGCAAGTACTCTGAAGCTCGCGCATTGATTTCCGAGAAATTCATCACCGACATCGCCCATGATATGCCGTACCAGACTGTCGGCAACCTCATCCTTTCGTTCCCCGGGCATGTGCGTTATTCCAGACTGTACCGAGAGCTTGACCTGGACAGGGCCGTCGCGACCACGACATACGACGTCGATGGCGTCTCATTCAAACGGGAGAGCTTCTGCTCGTTCGCTGACCAAGTGATTGTGTTCCGCATCTCCGCGAGCAAGCCCGGCATGGTCACGTTCCTCGCGTCAATGGACAGTCCTCAGATGAGCACGGTGTCAACCGAGGGCGGAACGAGGATCGTGCTCCACGGGAGAACGAGCACCTATCAGGGCATCGAGGGGAAGGTGGTTTTTCAGGCCCTGGCGGAGATCCGGACGGAGGGGGGCCGCATCAGTTCAACCGACAGCACGCTCCTCGTGGAGAATGCCAACACCGCCACAGTCTACATCTCCATCGCGACCAACTTCCGGAACTACAAGGATGTTGGAGGCGACGCGCACGCGAAGGCAGTCGCATTTCTCGGCGCGGCCCTGAGGAAAGAGTACGGGAAGGCCCGTGAGGAGCATATTGCCGCCTACCAGAAGTATTTCCATAGGGTTCGGATCGATCTCGGGACGAGCGATTCCACGAACAACCCCACGGATGTTCGCGTGGCTCACTTTGCCGGAGGAGATGATCCCCAGCTTGTGTCGCTCTATTTCCAGTTCGGACGCTATCTGCTCATCTCGTCGTCGCAACCAGGGGGTCAGCCCGCCAATCTCCAGGGTCTGTGGAATGACGTCCTCTTTCCCCCCTGGGGGAGCAAATATACGACAAACATCAACACGGAGATGAACTACTGGCCATCGGAGGTCACCAACCTGCCAGAAATGCATGAGCCCCTGGTGCAGATGATCAGGGAGCTCTCGGAATCCGGGCAGCAGACCGCTCGAACAATGTATGGCGCGCGGGGTTGGGTGCTTCATCACAACACCGACATCTGGCGCGCAACAGCTCCCATCGACGGGTCATGGGGGCAGTGGCCCACGGGCGGTGCCTGGCTCTCCCAGCATCTCTGGGAGAAATTCCTCTTTGGAGGCGACACAGATTATCTGCGGTCAGTCTATCCAGTGATGAAGAGCGCAGCGGAATTCTTTTGCGACTTCCTCGTCGAAGAACCCGTCCACACATGGCTGGTGGTCTCTCCTTCCGCTTCGCCCGAAAACGCACCCGCAATTCACCGGGAATCGAGTTCCGCAGGAACCACCATGGACAATCAGCTCGTGTTCGATCTCTTCTCGAACACGATACGGGCCGCGCAGATCCTGGGTGTGGACAACGACTTCGTTGACGAGCTGATGGTGAAACGTGATCGATTGCCTCCGATGCAGATCGGTCGTTTCGGGCAGCTGCAGGAATGGATGTTCGATTGGGACAGCCCCGACGACAGGCACAGACACGTCTCCCAATTGTACGGCCTCTACCCGGGCAGTCACATCTCCCCCCGTCGCACGCCCGAGCTGTTCGATGCGGCTCGAACGTCACTGATCCATCGGGGCGATGTCTCGACCGGCTGGTCCATGGGATGGAAAATCAACCTCTGGGCACGGCTCCTGGACGGCGACCATGCGTACAAGCTGATCACCGATCAGCTCCGGCTCGTGAGAAGCGACTCCGCTTCTGCTTCATCCGGCGGGACGTACGCCAACCTCTTCGACGCCCATCCGCCCTTTCAGATCGATGGCAATTTTGGTTGCACGGCGGGGATCTCTGAGATGCTCCTCCAGAGCCATGACGGCGCGATTCATATCCTTCCGGCACTCCCTGCCGTCTGGAAGAAAGGGAGCATCAGCGGACTGAGAGCGAGAGGCGGATTCGAGGTGAGCATTGAGTGGAAGAACGGCAGAGCAAAGAGCGTCACGCTGACATCTCTCCTGGGAGGGAATTGCAGAATCAGAACGCTCAACAGGCTGAAACCGGACGGCCAGTTCGAGCTGGTCCAGGCGGAAGGCGAGAACCCTAACCCGTTCTATAAAGTCCCGCACATCAGGAAACCGCTCATCTCAGACAAGGCGCAACTCAAGCGCGTGGATCCCGGAACAAGTTATCTGTACGACATTGCCACTGTGGCAGGCACAACGTATCAGCTTCGTGCGGATCCAGACTGACCGGAAGGCGCTCTCCTCAGGTAGCCTACCCTCTTCTGCTGAACCGTCCCCTCCGGACGGCTCTACGT
>JAGDMJ010000457.1 GCA_017860555.1 Bacteroidota bacterium | reverse complement strand
ATACATAAGGACCGAGGAGGAGACCAGGCCGCACAGCCCAATCGAGTGGGGGCCTATACGTGAGGAGCAAGGGGATCTGAAGATAGTGCACTTTCAACTGGTAGAAGGTGTTGTAGTGCTCAATTTGTTCGAACCAATATCCTCGCTGGGCGAAATGCAGTTCAGGCTGTATCGAGAGATCTTCAGACAATCTGGCGGCATAGAATACACCCAACTGAAAACCGAAGTCCGGATTGGATGTACCATATTGGACCCAACCCACTTCATAGCCAAGAAAGGGTCGGAAATCGATTTCCTGTGAGGTTCCAGCGTCATCGGGAGAGAGTCTGAATCCCGATATGGCAATCCCCCCCTTCACGCCAAGTTGCGCGAAGCCAGCTGCCGCGGGACTGAGTAGTAGCAGGAAAGGAATGATGAGCCGTTTCTTTGAGGTCAGCATGGATCGCGACGCCCGGGAGACTTGTGGGCTTCAAGTAGACAGTGTGTGCCGAGAGCCAACGCAGCGATCAGCCCAGCGATTTCCGGCAGACCTTGGGTTTTGCCACCAGGGAGGCGTCGGGGGAAGCTCGACAACGAGGGAACTGGTTCAGATTCCAGCGAGGCGGCCCTCAGGCTGCCGAACCCGTTGGGTACCGGTATCTATGCCGCAAAGATACACCGGTGAAAGACAAAACACAAGGTGGTTGACCCGGTAGTGGATACTAACGTCATCCTTATTCTTCAATGTTGGTCCTCGGCTGGGGGGTGTACAAGGGTCGTGAGTAACCAGCTTGGTTATCCGGACGAGCGAGTATCGGGATTTGATCCCAATCTCCTGATCGAGATTTGAGGGCTTGTGATATCGCGCTGATTTAGAGGCCCTGGGACCACAATTGGGATCGCATCTTGCAGGCTGGTAAATTCAAGCCATATCAGTATCATTGGCGTGAGCGCCAGAAAAAGTATTAACTCCTTTTTCATGCCTTTGGACGAGGTTCTCCACCTGCACCTTGTGTATCTTCATAGAGACAAAGTTGAATCCGCTTGCTCCCCCGGGCGCGGATGCGTAGGATGCACCCACAGAGAGGACCACTATGTCCACACAGGACAATCCGCAAGACGGCTCGCTTCCACCACAGGCTTCATCAACATCTCAAGACGCCGCGTTCCTTGGCTGGCAGGAAAACTCTGCGGGAGAGATGTTTCCGCTCTACACGGTCCAGAAGACCGGACATGCACAATATCTCTCGAGCGTCACAGAGGAAACTCTCCAGGCCCTGCGAATGCCGATTCCTCCGACTCCGTCGCCCTATCCTGGTGCGGGACTACCCCCCTGGCATAACCTGAGTACGGAGCTGGTCAATCCGGCTACCGCACGCGAGGCAGTCGAAGCAGCAGACCTGGACTATAACGTTATCAATATACCCTGGAAGCAGATTCCCGAAAGCTACCGTGTCCCCGGCGCATCTGACCCGTGGGCTGTCATGCGCACTGATACCGGAGCAGTTCTGGGAATCATGGAAGATCATCATGAACCTGTCCAAAACCGGGACGCGTTTGCCTTCTTTGACCACCTGGTCGCTGCGGGCAAGGCGACCTATATAGCAGCCGGTACATTCGGCCGTGGTGAATCCATCTGGATCATGGCGAGACTGCCCGGCTTCATCAACGTCCAGGGCAACGACATTGTTGGCAAACACCTACTCCTCTCCCACAGTCACAGCGGAAGCCCGGCCACGCAAGTCAAGGTCGCGCCGATCCGCCTGGTGTGCTACAACACGCTCACAATTGCGATGGAAGATAGCGGAGAAGTGTTTGTCCGCCATTCCGCACACAGCGCCAGGGACTGGCAGTGGGCTGACTCCTTGCTCGGATCGGCCATTGCGCGGTATGATCAACTCGACAGAACATTTAACCGCATGGCGCTCACGAAGATCAACTCCAAGCAGCTCCTGGACTATGTGACGGAGCTTGCCCCGGATGAAGTCGAGGAGAAAGACATCGCGAAGAATCAGGCCGTCCGCACCGCATGTCTGGAGTCTTATGAATCGGGCCAGGGTGCCGATCTCTCCCCGGGAACCCTCTGGAGTGCATTCAACTGTGTTGCAGACTACACCGACCACAAGATGGACGGGTATCCCAGGGGACGCCTGAAATCTCTCTGGTTTGGCGCGGGCGAGCAATTGAAGCTCAAGGCGTTTCATTTAGCTGAGCGCATGATGTAATCCAAGAGTCTACAACAAGTTCGTCGGTCTCGGAGGCCGGTGCCGAATTGAGGGTGCCGGCTTTTGACATGAGGTGCAAAAATTCATAACGTTCTGGTCGTAGCAGAGAAACGGTCATTTGGCGCTTGTCTTGGGTCGGTCCTTCAGGCCCATGGCTGCCTTGTGACCATTATAGAGTCCTGCGGCCGCGAATCGGTCCCTGTCGGTCGACGCGCGGCGAGCAAAGACTTTGATCTGGTGATCCTCACGAACACCTGTCTCACACCCCCGCACATCCGGAAATGCGTTCTCCATGTCAAGACGCGCTATCCCTATGCCCGCACACTTGTCCTTTCCGGCTATTCGCCGAAAGACTTTGTGGCGGATCTCAGGGAGAAAGGCATTGATGGGTTCCTAACCCTCCCTTATCAAGAAGAATCCTTGCTCCTAGAAATCGCCTGGCTCCTATCGACGCCAAAAGTTCCGACGTGAAGTTGTTATAGCATCTTTCTGCAACCCTCGTTTAATCACAGTCGTCTGTTGTTCGCTGCTCATTTAAGGAACTAGCTACTTTTTCATCCTTTCAATCGATTCATCCTGTAACTCCTCCTGGTATATTTCATCAGGCCGTCCACCTCAAGGACGAAAGGCGGGAGGCATGGGTCGTCACTGCCTTGAACAGTGAGCCACAAAAGAGCGAGCTCGTATGAAAACCATATCAGGATCAGAGCCCACTGTGGATAGTCCTGCTATTGACGAATCGGGTCAACCGTCTCCGCCGACACATCTCTTCCCGGTCCTTGAGATGTTGTTCGCCGATGCAGGGTTGTTTGCAATCCTCACCGTTCGTTTTGTGAAGACCGTGTTTCAACCGCCGTATGAGATCAATGAATTTCTGAAGCAGTCGTATCTGGGTTCTCTATTGCCTCAGCGCACGCTGACGCCTCAACGGGTTGACTACTCTGTGTTCGGCACTGCGGAACGACACCAACAGAACAAATTGAAGCGGCACTAACAGCATATGTTCAAACAAACTGTCCGAAGAATGGGCGGCGTGAGTTTATGTGGCGAATATTTGCTTTTAGCGTTCTGACACTCTTCATGTCAGAATGCCTGACTGCTCAGGAAGAAGAATTGGAAACTCGGGACTCCAG
>JAGDMJ010000456.1 GCA_017860555.1 Bacteroidota bacterium | reverse complement strand
CTTCAAGAACCCGCTCGAGCAGCGGCCCGGGTTCAAGAATGGAATTGATGGCGCGTGTGATCTCGTACAGCGCTTCAAAGCTGTTGGTGTCAGGCCGGGCGGTATTCATTGCACCACGAAGGCAGATTCTTTGGAACGACAGGAGTTGCCGAATTCGTCAACCACGGTGACCGCCCACACATAGTTCCCAGCCGGGAGGGGCGCCACAGATCCATCCGTCGGGTATGGATATTCTTCATAAACTGAGCTCACATTGGCAGTCTCCCACACGGCGGTGGGAGTCCCCGCATCGATGCGGGAGATGGAAAGTGTATACGTGTAGCTGAATGTTACGCTCGGCGGTGTCCACTTCAGGACCGGTGTGCCGCTCGTCGTGTCGCCATTTCCCGGGGCCGGAGACACGGGCGTGGCGCCATACTCGATGACACGGGTTACCATGAAGGGATCGCTGACGTTCACAGCCGCCGAACGATCCTTGGAAACAATGTGGAGCGGCTTGCCCACGAGCCATTGGATCGTGTTGGTGGGAATGTCATATTTGAATACCCTCACCTCAAAAAGTCTGGTGGATGGGTTGTACATCATGGGAACGAGCAGCGTACCTGCTTCAAACCATACCGAATCGAGATCAGCCGTTCCGTTGGGATCGGTGACACTGGCCGACACATCAACGAAGTATTGCGGGCTGGGGAAATACTGGTCCACCTTGCGGGCAAGGATCTTCTCCGAGAATGTCACAGGTGCGCCGTTCATACTGAACGTCAGGGACGGTGCGGCACCGGCTGCCAGTGTAACATATTGGGTGTCTGCGGTGAAATTATCCTTTGTGCAGATCACGGCGTGATCTCCCAGGGAGAGCCGGGTAAAAACGAAGTGACCTCCGGAATCGGACTGTGCAGCTATTCCGTCCTTCAAAGCGACAATCCGGGCAGAAGAGATGGGAGTGCCGACGTTTTCCAGAACTACCTGACCGCTGAGGGGTGCGTCACCGACATAGTCCGGCGAAAGCGGATCGATGGGGTTGTCACGCGGCGCATCAGCGCACCCTGACACCAAGATGAGAAAAAGAATGCCGGGGAACCGATTCATGAACGAATATACAAAAAAAGGGAAAGAGGACAAACCGGGGGCCATGGACAGGCGGAACACAGAGAAAACGGATGACTCAAAGCGCCACTGAGGGGAAGAAACCACCCAAAGTTCTAACGAATCAGCACGAAGAGCGCCTCAAACGGCCGAAGCTTCAACGAGATATGCTTCGCAGCATCACCCCACTTTTCCCATCTGAGTGATCGCTCTTCCCCGGTTGAAGGATCGTACAGCACGGGCTTTCCCTCCGAACGCAAAGTGCATCTTCCTGCAAATTCCACTGAAGATGCATTCACGAAGAAATGCGCCGGTCCCTCGTCCCTTCTGACTGTGGTGCAGAGGATTGCTGGAGATGCCGGTGCTAGCGCACAATCAGGAGGGATGCGTGACTTGAGGAGATAGGCGATTGGCGCCGAGCCAGGCTGTGAACCGCCCAGACCTCCGGCGGCGCGCGTCCTCTCGACCATGGCGGCGATCTGTTTATCCTCCTGCGTGCCTTCGGCGGCGAACTGTGGGACCAGTGCGTGGGCAAACACCGCTCCTCCCGCTTCGGCGAACCGGACCATGATCTCCATGGTCCGCAGTCGGATGGTATCCAGGGGCGGGAGGAGGAGCACCTCATACTGCCGTTCAGCCACCAGCAGCTTCTTTCCTTCGATCTTCGCAGTACCAAGGCTCATTTCATCCACGACATCGAAGCCGATCTGTTGCTGGAGCAGGCTCCGGCAAAAATCACAGAAGGACTTGTCCAGGGACTGAACCTGCGGATTAGGATGATCTTCATACATCGAGCGGTGGGAAGGGGTGAAATGCGCCCAGACTGATGTCATCGGGTAAAGCACGGCAACACGGGACTCAATGGTGCCGCTCGTAAAGAGGGCGTTGAGCCTAGCCGTGAAGCTTGTGTACTTCAGGTATTCCGAAGCCGGTATCGCCATCGGTGGAAGCTCATCCTTCGGTGCAAAGGAGAGCGGATAATAGGAGGTGAGATCCGTTACTCCGCACGAAAACAGGATCCCGGCGGTGCACTTCATCTGATCAATGGTTGCATGCTTCTTGTCTACAGTTCCAAAGTAGTCGCTAATCTCGCACATCAGACGCCGCTTTCCCCGGAGCCGGACCGCCGATCCGGCGATCTTCGGGACGAGGAAGAATTCCTTCGCCATGATCTTTTCCGGATCAGACGTGATCATATCGATCCCGGGGATATCGAACTTCCGGTAACAGGTGAACGGATCGCCGTTGAACACCGTCTGCCATACCAGGGTCTCCTCCCCGAGGAGATGTCCGCTTGAAGCAATCTTGTGGCGGCGGCACCACTCCTGCACACCTCCGAAATAGGTCTCGGCGCAAAGGTCGGCAATCACCTCGTAGAAGTCGCACCGGATCTTCCGGTCGACCTCTCCTGTGTCCACGAAGAGACTTTCGCGGTGTGGAAGGAGGTCGTACCCTTTCCTGGACTTAAACTCTTCCGGCACGCGCGAATGCCATGGAAGCGTTTTCGGATAGTTGCGATCCTTCGGAATGTAGGCAGATATCAGGGACGGCTCGTCTGTAAAGAACGCCTCAACGTAGCGGTCGATGGGATCAAGGTGCCGGGCATACCGGTCATGTGTAACGGCCAGGAACGTCGAGATGGCCGCGGAATCGAGGATATTGATGTAGTGTCTCTTCTCTGAGAAGTTCTCCGTGGCGTGGGTAGCCTCGTAGAGCGTGATGACCTCGTACCGGACACCGGACGCATCCGTGACCCGAATGAGACCCTGAGCTTCTGCCGAGGGCACCTGTTCCAGGACCAGTCCTCCGGCTGTGCCGCTCGGGTATCCTTTCTCATCGTAGATCCAGATCCTGAGCCCTTCTTCGTGGGCGATCTTGATGCCGAGCCGAAGTACTTCCCATGCCTTTTCATCGCGAAGATAGTTATCCGCCTTGATGTTGGTGACAAGCCCGCCGAGTCCGGCCTTGATCGCGTCGCGCACGCGTGCTCGAATGGCATTTTCGCTTGTCCCGGCCCAGGTTTCGAATGGAGGAATGATCTGGAGTACTCGACAGGAATTCGGCAGGTTTTCCGGATTTGGTTGCACGGCGCAGCGCTCCTCGGGGTATAGGGCCAAGATAGGCATCTCTTCCAGGCAAAGCAAATACATCGTCCATCGTCCATAGTCCATTCTCCATCGTCCATCGACACAGCCTCACTCCGCTGTGCCAATGGACGATAGGCAATGGACAACGGACAATTCACAACATA
>JAGDMJ010000455.1 GCA_017860555.1 Bacteroidota bacterium | reverse complement strand
TCCCGCGATCGACAAATACAAAGATCCCCTTCCACAGAATGTGCTGGATTCGATCCGGCAGACCCGCGTTGCCCTGAAAGGCCCGCTGACTACTCCTGTCGGATCCGGCTTCCGGAGCGTCAACGTGGCCCTGCGCAAGGAATTTGATCTCTACGCGAACATCAGGCCCGCACGCTCCTTTGAAGGAGTCCGGAGCCGGTACGAAAAGGTCGACCTCATTATCGTGCGTGAAAACACCGAGGAGTTCTATGCCGGTATCGAACACTATATCGATCCGGCCCGGAGCGCAGCCGAGACGATCGGCATTGTCACGCGTTCCGGCTCGGAGCGCATCCTCCGTTATGCCTATGAACACGCGCGCGCCCAGGGGCGCAAAAAAGTGACAACGGTCCATAAGGCGAATATTCTGAAGTACACCGGCGGTCTCTTTCTGGACGTGGCCCGAGAAGTGGCCAGGCAGTATCCGGACATTCAAAGCAACGACCGGATCATCGACAACATGGCGATGCAGATGGTGGTCAATCCCCATCAGTTCGATGTCATCGTCACAACGAATCTCTTTGGGGACATTCTTTCGGACCTCGCATCTGGATTGGTTGGAGGACTCGGTATGGCGCCCGGCTCGAACATCGGGTACGACGCGGCGATCTTCGAGGCCGTGCACGGGAGCGCTCCTGATATCGCGGGCCAAAACATCGCCAATCCCTCGGCAATCATTCTCGCAGGCGTCATGATGCTGCGTCACCTCAAGGAGGATGAGGCGGCAGCGAAGATCGAAACTGCAGTGAGGGAGGTCGTCAGAGAGATGAAGAAGGTCACGCGGGATCTGAACCCGGAGAGTCCCGTAGGGACAATCGAAATGGGGGAGGAGATCATACGCAAAATCGAGGATGGAGAATCGAGGATCGAGGATCGAAAATGAGTTGAGCGATGGAAGAGCAAATGCTTCCGAGGAGATTAAGGTACCGAACTACATGAACAAAAAACGGTCAGCGAGGGACCTCGCTGACCGCTGAATGCATAAACGTACTGAATCCGTTACTGCGCTATCCGGTTCCCATCCACGTCGCACATCACCATCTCTCCCGCGTGAAGCGCATCGACGCCCTGCTTGATCGTCTTCACATCACCCACAATCACCACCGCCATCTTCCTGGTGTCCAGGTAACTTTTCGCGACTCTCCGGATGTCGTCCAGGCTTATCCGGTCGATATTCTGAAGATAGTTCTCATAGTAATTCTCAGGCAATCCATACAGCACGATGTTTTGCAGTGCCCGGGCGATCTGGCCTGAGGTCTCGAAGGTGAGCGCAAAGCCACCGGTGAGGCCCTTCTTCGAGAAAGCCAGTTCTTCCGGTGTCATCCCGTCGGCGTGCATCCTGTCGAGCTCGTACAGGAGCTGATGCACCGCCGTGTCGGTCGCCGTGGAGACGAAGCCGCCGCTTGCCACAAACGGACCCGGCTGCTTGGCGAAGCTGAAGCCAGAGCGTGCGCCATACGTCAGTCCACGCCGCTCACGAAGGTTCATGTTGATCCTGCTGGAGAACTGGGCCCCGAGGATCTGGTTCATCACGATCACCGGGAAAAAGTCGGGGGTGCTCCGAGCCAGAGCAGGATACCCGATGCGGATCTCTGATTGCGGAGCACCGGGCTTGTCGATGAGGTAGACACGCCGGGAATCGATGGGCCTGGCCGCCGGGATCTTCAGGGAGGGTACGTCCGCCTTTTTCCAATCCGAGAGGTTCTTCTCGAGGATCTTGATAAGATCGGCGAGCGTAGCGTCGCCAACGACGACAAGCGTTGCGTTGTTAGGCCTGTAGTGTGCTGTGTAGAAATCGACGAGATCCTGCCGGGTGAAGGCCTTTACCGACTGTTCCGTGCCGGAGGGATCGTTGCCGTAGGGGTGGTCTGGGCCATATACGATATGGTTGAAGGCGAGCGACGCGATCGTGGCCGCCCGGTCCTTCTGCTGAAGCAGCCCGGTCAGGCGTTGGCTTCTCAGCCGTTCAAATTCCTTCTCAGGGAATGTTGGATGCGAGATGACATCGCCGAACACACTGAGTGCCTCGTTCAGGTGCTTGGTCAGGGTTTCAAGGCTGGCAAAGGTCCCATCCAGCCCGGCTCGAATCGCCATGTTGGCACCGATGAAATCCAACCGGTCCGCAATTTTCAGGGCATCCATGGTCGTCGTGCCGGCGTCCATGACCTCCGCCGTCATGGTTGCAATGCCGGGTTTGTTGAGCGGATCGTGGTCGGAGCCGGACTGGATCACCAGGTTGAACGACAGCATGGGGAGCTTGTGTTGTTCGACCAGCCAGACCTGAAGGCCATTGCTCAACGTTGCCTTCTGGATTGCCGGAAGCTCGATTTTCGGAAGAGCCTGCCCGGCCGGACGTTTTGTCCGGTCAACAGTGCCCTGCGATGAAGCGTCAGTGGTCGCCATGGAAATTCCCAGCAATGCGATGAGTGAACCGAGTGTGAAGGAGTTCATTTCACGTCCTCCTTCCCCGGGATTAATGACCCTTCGGCCGCCAGTTCGACCTTCCCTTGCGGCACAACGCTCAGGACGACTTTTCTGCCGCCGAACGCTCTCTTCGCGGCGGCCTGCACTTCCTCCGGTGTGATGCCCTTGAACCTGTCCAATTCCCGGTTGAAATTCTGCGCATCGCCGGTAAGCGTATGATATGTTGCCAGCGTACTGGCCAGGCCGAGGACCGTTGCCCGCCGCCGTATCAGTTGCACCTCCTTGTTGTTCATCGAGGTTTGAATCTCTTTCTCCGTGACTCCTTTGTTCATGACGTCGGCAAGCACTTCGTTCACGGCCGCTTCTATTTCGACAAGAGATTTGCCCGGCTTCGCCGTCACATCCACGCCGGCCACACCCGCGATCTCGGCGCCATTTTGATAGGCCTGAGCGGATTGGGCGATCTGGCGGTCGTAGACAAGTGTCTTGTACAGCCGGGAATTCTTGCCGACACTCAGGATGTCCGTGAGCACATCCAGCACGGCGTCTTCGCGCGTTTGCATCGGTGCACTCGGCCAGTTCATGAACAGCCTGGGGAGCTGCACCTTGTCTTCAAAGACCATCCGCTTGTCTTCCTGAAGCGTGACGGTCTGAACCCTGGGACGCTCGATGGGTTTTCCGGCAGGGATGGACCCGAAGTACTTTTCTACCCACTCCCGTGTCTGCTTCGGATCGAAATTGCCGACGATGACCAGACAGGCATTGTTGGGGGCATAGTAAAGCCGGAAGAATTCCTTCACGTCCTCAAGCGCGGCAGCCGAGAGATCTTCCATGTATCCGATGACCGGCCAGCTGTATGGATGGGTCGGTGGGTA
>JAGDMJ010000454.1 GCA_017860555.1 Bacteroidota bacterium | reverse complement strand
AAGGAGCCGGTCGCTGTCCACGGCCTGCCCCTGTTCGTCCACCACGGTGAGCTTTTCGCCGCCCGCATCGATCAGGCACCCGATATCGTATTTCAATGAGGTCGAGATATGGCAGAGCTGATTCAGGGAATATTCGTACTCGTTCCGGTCGCGCGTCAGCTTCCGCGGATCCAGATGCGCGTTCAGGGCCACCACCTGGCAGTCAAAGGAGCCAAGGATGATGGGGAAAATGGTGGAAGCGATGCCGTTGGAGTAATCGATGACGATGCGGAATTTCTTTTTGCTGATGGCTTCGATGTTCAGGGAGGAAAGGAACTTCTCCTTGTACACTTCCGTCGTGCGCTCCGGGAAAAAGATCTGGCCGACCTGCTCATGCTGAGCGCGTGCGAAGTCCTCGCCGAAAAAGAGCCGTTCGACGCTCTTCGTGCGATTGCCCGGGAGGTCCTTGCCGTTGGCGTCAAAGAACACGATGTCCGTCAGGTTCTTGTCGGTGGGGGAGCGCCGGACATGAAGTCCGCCCGCCTCCTTGCCGGTGCTGAGCTCGTGGCGCAGGAGCGGAATCGATGTCGCGCGCAGGTCGAACGTGTTGATGCCTGCGGACAGGAGGCCGCAGATCAGGGCACGGTTCATCATGCGGGAGACGTTGTCCGAGTCGCGACTGGTCACCACAGTCTTGCCGGCGCCGATGAACGCGCCGTACGCGGCTCCCAGCTTCGCGCCGAATTCAGGGTTCATTTCGATGTTCGACAGCCCGGTCACGCGCGAATCGGTGAACAGTTCCCGGAGCCATTTGTCTTCCCACACGAGGCTGCGCGTGAGGATGGCTCCTTCCTCGACGACTTTTTCCGGCCAGAGCTTGATGTTGGCGCTGAGACGGGCGCCCCGGCCGATCCAGCACGAATCGCTGATGAAAACATTGTCCGCGATCACCGCCGAATCGCCGATCGAGGTTTGGGAGCCCACGACGTCGGCGGACAGTTCACAGCTGTGTCCGATCACCACATCGTTCCAAATCACCGAATTGGTGAGAATAGTCCCCGGCCCCACGACGCAGTTGTCACCGATTACCGTGTTGTACAGCTTCACTCCCTCACCGATCGTGCAGTTGGACCCGATGACCGCGTGCCCGCGCACCTGCACCGTCTCCGGTTGGTACCGCGTTCCTTCTCCGACGATGAGCGGCCCGATTTCTTTGCCCGCAGTCTCCACCTTGACGACGCCGTTGAGGATATCGGTGTGCGCCTCCTGGTATTCATTGAGGTTGCCGATGTCACGCCAGTACCCCTCCACAATGGATCCATACAATCCCGCGTCCTGCCTCAGAAGAAGAGGGAAGAGATCTTTTCCGAAATCGAATTCCTCGCGGTAGGGGATCATCTCGACGACGTCAGGCTCCAAAATATAGATCCCGGTGTTGATCGTATCGCTGAAGACCTCTCCCCAGCTCGGTTTCTCGAGGAACCGGGTGATCTTCCCGTCCGCGGCAGTGATGACCACGCCAAATTGCAGAGGGTTCTTGGCATGCGTCAGCACGATCGTCGCCTTTGCCTTTTTCTCCTCGTGAAAGCGGATCGCCTCGGTGAGCTGGAAGTCGGTCAGGACGTCGCCGCTGATCACCATGACACGCTCGTTCATCCCATAGGTGGCGTTGCGGACGCTGCCGGCTGTGCCGTAGTCGGCGTCGGCGCGGGCGTACTTCATGGTCACACCGAATTGCGAGCCGTCTCCGAAGTAGGACGTGATCGCGTCAGGGAAGAAAAAAAGCGAGGAGATAAGGTCTGTTATCCCATGTTGCTTGAGGAGATTGACGATGTGGTGCATCATGGGTCGGTTCGCGAGCGGGACCATCGGCTTCGGAGTGTTCGCTGTCAGAGGGCGCAACCGTGTTCCGAAACCTCCCGCCATTATCACGGTTTTCATAAGTCAGGTGTCCAGTGTGTGTGCGGTGAGCCTCAAGATAGAGAAAAACAACGTGGAATTCAATAAGGGCTTTTTCAGAGCGGGTCCAGGGCGGCTTCAAGGTCTGCGCACAGGTCTTCCACATCTTCCAATCCCACCGAAATCCTGACGAGTCCGTCGGTAACGCCGATCTCCTTGCGCAAGGAGGGAGGAATCGCCGCATGCGTCATGCTCGCCGGATGAGTAACGATGGTCTCAACGCCGCCCAGGCTTTCCGCGAGCGCGCACAGCCGTATTCCTCTAAGGAAACCCGCGGCGGCCTCAAGGCTTCCAAGTTCGAATGAGATCATTCCTCCGAACCCGGACATTTGTTCCTTCGCGAGCCCATGCCGGGGATGATCGGGGAGTCCCGGGTAATACACCTGCTGTACCCGGGGGTGCCTCGTCAGCCACTCAGCCACGGCCATGGCGTTGATGCAATGCTGTTTCATCCTGACCGCGAGGGTCTTGGTGCCACGCAGGCAAAGCCAGGCGTCAAAGGGGCTCAGAATGCCGCCGACCGCCTTCTGAAAGAACCGGAGACGCTCCGCGATCCCGTCGTCGTTGGTAATGACAACTCCCCCAAGCATGTCGCTGTGGCCATTCAAATACTTCGTGAGACTATGCACCACCATGGTAAGGCCGAATCGCAGGGGCTGTTGAAGCGCGGGGGTGGCGAACGTGTTGTCCACCACGGAGTACAGCCCATGCTCCCGCGCGATCCTGGCGGAGCCGGCCAGGTCGGTGATCTCCATGGTCGGATTGGCCGGGGTCTCCAGGAACAGCATTCTTGTCTCAGGCCGGATCGCGCGTTCAAGGATGCCCAGGTCGGTGCTGTCCACAAAGTCGAATTGCAGTCCGAACTTCTCCCAGACCATCCGCGCGATGCGGTATGTCCCGCCATACACACTGCGCGAGAGCACAACATGGTCGCCCGGTTTCAGGAGATGGAAAATGGCGTCCACGGCGGCCGTGCCCGAACCAAAGGCCATTCCGTGCACCCCTTCCTCGAGAGCTGCAACGTTCTCCTCAAGAGCCGTCCGCGTCGGGTTGGAGACCCGCGAGTACTCGTAGCCCTTGTGTTTTCCAAGTTCTTCCTGAACATATGTTGATGTCAGGAACACGGGAGGCATGATCGCTCCCGTCACCGGCTCGGGATCCTGACCACTGTGGATCGCCCGGGTGGAGAAACCCTTGTGTCGAGTCATGGACTACTTGCCAAGAAATTCAATCACGTCATACCGGGAGAGGATCCCGGTGATCTCGTCGTTGTCCTCGACGAGGACCGCGGGGTTGTGTTTGGTGGACATCAACCGGACGACATCCTCGATCGGTGTGTCGATATGGACACACGGGAAGCGCGGACCCATAACGGACCGGACCGGCGCCTCGATCAATTCCGG
>JAGDMJ010000453.1 GCA_017860555.1 Bacteroidota bacterium | reverse complement strand
GACACGGGTCTGACACCATCGACGAGTTATACGTACCGGGTCCAAGCCTACAACAGCGCCGGGAGTTCAGACTACTCGGACACGGCTGTGGACACCACACAGGACCGCGTCATCACGGTGACCGGTCCCCTGGCGGGAGTGAGTTGGACCGTCAATACGCAACAGCAGGTAACCTGGACGAGCGAGAATGTGACGGGAAATGTGAACATCTCATTGTCGATCGATGGTGGGGGCAGCTATCCGTTCGCTCTGGAAAGTGCTGCGGTGAGTGCCGGGATAGTGACGATCCTGGTGCCGGACCATCCGTCGACGACGTGCCGGGTGAAGGTGCAGTCGGTCAGTGATACCAACGTCTATCGCATCAACCCCGGGGACTTCACGATCGCCTCCGAGATCATCCCGCCGCAGATCGCCCTCCCCGCCATCAGCGGTGGAGGAGTGGGGCAGGCGATTGACGTCACGGCCCAGGTCACGGACAATGTGAGCGTGGCCAGCGCCACGCTCTACTACCGCGCAGGGGGTGCAACGAGCTTCACGACAGTGGTGATGAGTGTCTCCTCCGGCAGCACCTATCGGGGCACGATCCCTGCCACGGCGGTGACCAGCAGCGGGGTGGACTATTTCATCAAAGCGCTCGATCTCGCTAGGAACGAGGGACGATACCCGGACTCGGGGTGGGCCCATGTGCAGGTGGTGGTCGCGGGAGAGGGCCTGGCTAGCGGTGCAGCCCAGCCGGCGGGGTCGGAGCAGAAGGCCTACCGGTTGGTATCCGTTCCGTTTGAGGCTGACAACAGCAGTGCGACCGCGGTTCTGGTCGATGACCTGGGAGCGTACGACAACACCAGGTGGCGCTTCTTTGAACTGAAGGCCGATCAGAGCTATGCTGAGTATCCGAACGTCTCGTCGATGACACCGGGGAAGGGCTTCTGGCTGATCGTTAGGGAGAGCGGGAAAGTGATCGATTCGGGTCCGGGCAAATCGGTCTCGACCTCTTCGGCCTATGCCATTGCCGTCAATGCAGGGTGGAACCTGATCGGGAATCCGTATCTGTTCCCGCTCCCGGTGGAGAAACTCTCCTGGGCCCTCAGTTATCCGATCGCGCTCCGTTCTTTTGAGGAGATGTGGGTTAGCGCCCTGGCCACAGTGCTGGAGCCATTCAAGGGGTATGCCCTGCACGCCAGCAGCGCCACAACGCTGAAGGTGAGCGGGGATCTGTCAGCAGGTTCCTTGCCGAAGCCGAGGATGGCTGCTGCTGTGGCCCCGTCCTGGTGGGTGGGCATTGAAGCGCAGTGCGGTGAGGCACGGGATGTTGACAATGTGGCGATGGTCTCTGAAGGGGCAAGCCGGGCGCGGGATACGCTGGATCTGCCTGAACCGCCGGTGATCGGGGAGTATGTCTCCGTCTGCTTCCCGCATCCGGAGTGGGGAGAGCAGGCAGGGGGAAGCTACTGCGTTGACGCCCGGCCGGAATCCAACGAGGGAGAGCTCTGGGAGTTTGTGGTGCGCACGGTGAGCCACGACCGGGTAAAGCTGAGCTTTGCCGGTGTAGATAGTGCACCACAAGGTAAGGAGGTTTGGCTCGTCGATGAAGCGGTCCACGTGCGGCAGGATGTGCGCGTGCACCCTTCCTATGAGTTTCCTTCGCCCGGGGAGGGCAACGGACGACAGTTTGCCCTCATTGTGGGAGGGAAAGCAGAGGTGGAGAAACTTATGGCCAACAAGGGTGTTGTGCCGGCCTCCTTCACACTCTTGCCGAACTTCCCTAACCCGTTCAATCCGCGTACGACGATTGCCTTTGGCGTGCCGGTGAGTTGCCAGGTGCGCCTGAGCGTGTACACGGTACTCGGGCAGGAAGTGGCCGTGCTGGTCGATAGGACGGTGGAGGCGGGCTATCACACGGCGGAGTTCGATGGCACCCCTCATGCCAGCGGCGTCTACTTCGTCCGCCTGCAGGCGAGCGGGGTGGCCGGAGGGACAACGCCCTTGCTGAAAAGAATCATGCTTGTGAAATAGTCCAACTATCAGAAGGTACACAGTCATGCCGCGAGTCCGGCAAGGGGAAACCGCAGTGGACCAGTTCGATGTGAGTCCACCAGGAACAGGCCAGCTTTCGCCGGTCCGCTTTGCGGCACTTTGCTTGACCCACAACTGCAACCTTCGCTGCAGGTATTGCTATGCTGGCCCGAAGTCAAACCGAGCCATGGATCCCACGACGCTGAGAACGAGCATAGATTTCTTGCTGGTTAACAGCGGAACGAAGTGCACCATTACATTCCTCGGCGGCGAGCCGTTGCTCCAGTTTGAGCTGCTCATGGAAGCAGTCCGTTATGCTGGCGAAGTTGCCCCCGGGCAGCTCGCCTTCCGCATGAGCACGAACGGGACCCTGCTCGACAGCGAAAAACTTACGCTACTTGCGGAAAATAATGTGACGTTTGTCTTGAGTGTCGACGGCCATCCTTCCCAGCATGACCGGAATCGATTCTATGAATCCGGAACGGGGTCGTATGTGGCAACACTGAGCCACGTGCGCGAGATTCTCACCTGGAACCCCTACACGATAGCCGTCTCTGTTGTTGCTCCTAATACCGGGCCGGATCTTGCTGAAGGTGTTCAACACCTGTTTGGGCAGAGCTTCCGGTACGTACTTCAAACACTGGACTTCTCGGCAACGTGGACCAGGCGAGATCTGACAATCCTGGAGCGGCAATACCGCGCCGTCGCTGCGTTCTATGCCCAGCAACTTCGACGCAACAACAAGATCTACTACAGTCCATTCGACGAACGAATAAGAACCTGGGCTGTAAGGCCCTACAAGAACGGTGATCTCTGCGATATGGCCAACAGCCAGATTGCCATTGCTCCCTCCGGCAGAATCTATCCCTGCGTTCAGTTTGTCGGTAGTGATGGGCAGGGGGAAATCAAAAACGCCATTGGAGATGTCTTCTCGGGGTTCGTGCCCGATGCTCGAAAGAAGTGCGTCGCACTGAATTACGAGGAAAAAGAGAGTTGCCGCGATTGTGCTCTCCTCGGACGATGTATGAGCTATTGCGGCTGTGTCAATTTCCGGGGAACCGGTCACATTAACCAGGTGCCGCCAATTGTGTGCGAGCACGAACGCTTGCTGATGCCGATTGTCGATGATCTTGCGGAACAATTGTGGAATGACGGTGTGTCGCTTTTCGAGAGGAAATTCTATGAAAAAACCTACCCGATCTCTTCGTTTGTTGAGGACTGCATGGTTTAGGGCAAATGGACGCCATCTCGAAGTCCGGTCGGTCAAACAACGCCGGATCCCCAGGTATCCGCGGGGGGAGTATCTCCGCAGGCCACAAACATGGGGCGAGCTGGCTATACAC
>JAGDMJ010000452.1 GCA_017860555.1 Bacteroidota bacterium | reverse complement strand
TCATTGAAATACGATATCGGGTGCCTGATCGATGCGGGCGGCGAAAAGCTCACCGTGGTGGACGAACAGGGGCAGGCCGTGGACAGCGACCGGCTCCTTGCCATCGTCGCGGAACTGTTCCTGGCGACACATCCTGACGCGAAGGTCATCGCCGCGCCCATCACCTCCTCCGGCGAAGTGGACCTGATCGCTCGGAAGCGGAGCGTGGAAGTGGTCAAAACACGCGACAGCCACCTCGCCATGATGCAGGCAGCTTCCGACAAGCGTGTTCGTTTCGTCGGCGGGACGAAGGGCGGGTTCGTGTTCACCGACTTCTTCTTTGCCACTGATGCGATGTATTCTGTGTCGAAGATCCTGGAGATGATGGCGATCACCGGGAGGAGCCTGGGGAGCGTCGACAGCAGCATTCCACGGCTGGCCTCCGCCCGGCGCAACGTCAACTGCTCCTGGGAATACAAGGGAAAGGTCATGCGCAAGATCATGGCCGACTCCGAGCAATTCCGCCGCGATCTCGTTGACGGCGTCAAGATCCATTTCGACAACGGCGGCCCGGCCATCTCCGCGTTGCTCATCCCTGACAAGGAACGGCCGCTCTTCCACATCACCACGGAGGGGCGCGATCAGGCAGCGGCAGACCGTATCGCCGACGAATACGAACAGAAAGTCATACATTGGCGCGACGAACCATAAGAAAGCACGACGTACATGAAAATCAGCGACATTCTCACCGATGATCTTGTCGTGACGGGCCTCCAGGGAAAAACGAAGGACGATGTCATCGATGCCATGATCGACCTTGTAGCCGCATCGCCGAAAGTGCTCGACAAAGAGAAAGTGCGGAAGGCGATCTTCGAGCGCGAACGCATTATGTCCACGGGCGTCGGGAACGGCTTCGCCATCCCGCACGGCAAGACCGATGCTGTGACCGACATCGTGGCCGCATTCGCGGTCACTGCCGAACCGATCGACTATCAGTCTCTCGACGAAAAGCCCGTCCGCCTGGTCTTCCTGCTCGTGGGAAAGGACAACCTCGTGGGGCCGCACATCAAATTGCTGAGCAGAATCTCGCGGCTCATGAATAAGGAGGACTTCCGCAAGCGCCTTCTGGGTCCACAGACAGCCCGGGAGATCATCGAGATGTTCCGCCAGGAGGAAGCAACTTACTTCGAGGTTTGAATGGCACGACAGGACCACAGGGATACTTCAGAATACCGCCTGCTGATCACTCCTCAATTCAACGAACGCGGACAGAGGTACACGACCCTGTTCGTGCTGGAAACGGTTAAGTCGTTCGCCAGCTTTCGGTACGATCTCTCCGTGGAGGAGACGCTGGACAGGAAGACCATCAAATACAAAATTCTTGGCCTGAAAACCCCCCAGTTGTCGTTGCCGGCCACAGGGCATGCTCAATTCATGCGTGAATATGACGACCTGAAAGGCACCTACGAAGTTGTCATTGAGGGGCTCGACGGAAAAGTCAGCACGTTCTCAGTCCGCATCGCCCCGCAACAGGTACGGCTCATGAATGCGCCTTCCCAATCGTTCATCAGTATCTGCACCGATCGAGGCGCCTGGTCCGATAAATAAAACCACGAATGATCCCAGTCCTCTTCCAAATCGGACCCCTCAAGGTCTACAGCTACGGCCTGATGCTCGGCATTGGCTTTCTGCTGGGCAGCTTTATTCTTGCCCGCGAGTTGAAACGAAAGAAACTCGATCCGAATATGGCCAGTACCGTCACGGTGCTCGCGGTCATCTTCGGTATCGCGGGAGCGAAGATCCTGTTCCTGATCGAAGATTGGAACCACTTCGTCAAGGACCCGATCGGTATGGCGTTTTCTCCTGGAGGACTGACATGGTACGGGGGTTTTATCCTTGGGCTCGCCGCAGTGATCACGTACGTCCGGCGAAAGAAGGTCCCGGTGCTGCGGTTCCTCGATGCCCTCGGCGTCGCCCTCATCCTGGCATATGGCGTCGCACGACTTGGCTGCCACCTCTCCGGCGACGGAGACTACGGTTTCCCGACCGACCTCCCGTGGGGAACCAACTACGAGAATGGCACCTATCCCCCCTCCCGAGCATTCGCAATCTTCCCTGAGATCACCAGCCAGTACCCGGGCGGCCTGGTGCCCGATAGCACGCCCTGCCACCCGACCCCGGTGTATGAACTGCTGCTCGGGACCCTCGGCTTCGCCATTCTCTGGCGCCTGCGGAAAAAACCGTATCCGGACGGCAAACTCTTCATGATCTACCTTATGCTCTCCAGCACGTTCCGGTTCCTGGTGGAATTCCTCCGGCTCAATCCCCGCATCATCTTCGGTCTGTCAGAGGCGCAGGTCATCAGCATCCCGCTCTTCCTTGCCGGCCTCCTGATCATGCTCTACCTGGACCGGAAACAGCGGGCAACCAAAGCTCAGCCGGCCGGCCGCTGAGTCCGGACCGAACAGTGTTCATCCCCGGAAATCAGCCCATGCAAAACTCCGGCAACTCCCCCGGCAAGATCGCCGGGCGTAAACCTGTGATGGAAGCCCTGAAGGCGGGTACCCCAATCGAAAAGATCCTTGTCATGCAGGGAGTCCGCGGGGGGATCATCGAGGAGATCCGAATCGCCGCCAGGCAAGCGAACGTGCCCGTTCTGGACATTCGGCGGGAGGAATTCCGTGCGCTTGCCGACGAGACCGTCTCGCAGGGGGTCATCGCGCTCACCCCTCCCAGAAAGCAATTCATGTCACTCGACGAGTTACTTTCCCTCGTTCGCGGGCAGGCACAAACCGGGTTCATTCTTATCCTGGATGAAATCGAGGACCCTCAGAATCTTGGAGCACTGATTCGAACCGCTGAATGCGCGGGCGTCCAGGGGATTATTGTCCCTAAACACCACTCCGCGCCCGTGGGATCGGCAACTATCAAGGCATCGGCAGGTGCAACGGAACATATGGCAATTGCCGAGGTCACGAACATTGTCAATGCGATGGAGGATCTGAAGAAAGAGGGGTTCTGGATTGCGGGACTCGAAGGATCGGGCACGACACTGTATACAGCCGCCGACTATTCAGGTCCGATTGCCCTGATCGTGGGGAACGAAGGGAAAGGAATCCGAAGACTGGTGAAAGAGCACTGTGATTACCTGGTAAGCATACCGGTGCTGGGGAAGGTGAGTTCGCTCAATGCGTCGGTTGCCGGGGCGCTGGTGATGTACGAAGTGCTCAGACAGCGCAAGCAGGCGCTCCATCCTTAATCTCCCTCTGCCCTCATCACTCTGCGCTCTTCACTCTGTTTCGTCCCCGCGCATCAGCCCGTACTTTTTCATCTTATTGTAGAGATGGCTGCGCTGGATATCCAGCGCCTCCGCCGTCCGGCT
>JAGDMJ010000451.1 GCA_017860555.1 Bacteroidota bacterium | reverse complement strand
TTGCGAGACTCACGAGAATCGCAATGCACGTGAGAACGAAGGTTTCACTCAAGAACAACTGCACGAGTTGGCCACGCTGCGACCCGAGCACCTTGCGTATCCCCACTTCCTTGGCACGCTGCGCCGAACGGGCAGCGTTGAGGTTCGTGATGTTGATGCATGCGATCAACAGGACAAGCACCCCGACGACACCGAACATTGTCACCGTGGTGATCATCCCGGTCGGTTCCAGTTCTTCGTCGAGATGGGAATAGAGATGTATGTCCGTCAACGTCTGAAAGACATAACGGTACGGTAGGTTTACCGCGGGTACACCGTGCGCATCAATCCCTAACACCTGCCGGACGCGCGGAATGACGTGTTCCTTTGTCGTGGCGTCGAAGGCCTCCTCCGCCTCGGCTGCAGAGGCACCCTCCCTGAGGCGGACATACGTGTGCCAGCTGTTGCCGACCCAATCCTGTTCGTCGTCGAACGTCCGTGTCGATGTCGCACAGAGGAAATTGAAGTGCCAGTGCGACTGAGGAGGGAAGGCTTTGACCACACCACAGACGGTTATGGGAAACGCCCCGTCGACAGTAAAGGTCTTTCCGATTGCGGGAGAATGTCCGAAATACTTACGGGCAATCTCTTCGGTGATGACGACAGTGCCTGGCTGGTGAAGAAAGCTTCTCATGTCCCCCTCAACGGCCTGGAACGTGAACACGTCGAAGATGGTCGAGTCCGCCATGTAGAAGCGGTACTCGTTGAACGCCTTGTCCTCGTAGCGAATCGTCCGGTCTCCCACTACACGGATCCGTGCAGCAGCCTCGACCCCGGGGACTGTGGCCATCAATGCCTGAGCGACCGGGCCGCTGCTTCGAGCTGTGTGGTATTCTTTGTCCCCCACCCGGGCCTCGACCCGCACGCGAAAGATGCGGTCTGCCCCCTGGTGAAACCGGTCATACGAGAGTTCATCCACGACGAGCAACAGCGCGAACACGAAGCAGCTTATTCCGACAGACAGCCCTGCTATGTTGATGACGGCGTATCCCTTCTGTCGGACCAGGATGCGCAGCGCAATGAGGAAGTAGTTCTTGAGCATGGCGTGTTAGCTCACCATTCCTTTCGTGAAATTCTCCGAGACGACGTGACCATCAAAGAGATGTACAACGCGCTGCGCGTACTCTGCATCGTGCACCGAGTGTGTCACCATGACTATGGTCGTACCGGCCTCGTTCAAGTCGTTCAGTAGCCGCATCACTTCCGCCCCGTGCGCTGAATCCAGGTTGCCCGTGGGCTCATCGGCAAGGATAAGCCCCGGTGCGGCGATGATGGCGCGTGCAATCGCGACCCTCTGCTGTTGCCCACCCGACAGCTGCTGCGGGAAATGATTCCTTCGGTGAATGATTCCCATCCGTTCCAGGGCCTCATTGACGCGCTGCTCCCGCATCCCGGGGGACATCCCCAGGTAGTAGAGCGGCAATTCTACATTTTCGAACACCGTGAGCTCGTCAATCAAATTGAAGCTCTGGAACACAAACCCGATATTCGCTTTCCGGAGGTTGGCGCGCTGGCGCTCGGACGCACGAGACACATCCTGTCCGAGAAAGTAGTAGTGCCCTTCACTCGGAGAATCCAGCAGCCCGAGAATGTTGAGCAAGGTTGATTTGCCGCACCCCGATGGGCCCATGACGGCGACGAATTCCCCGTTCTGTATCCCGAGTGTCACATTGTGCAAGGCGCTGGTTTCGATCTCTTCCGTCCGAAACAGCTTTGTTAAACTTTCCGTCCTGATCATGCGAAGCTCCCTCTGGTTATTATTGAAGCACAAGTTTGTCGATGTCAGCAAAAGTATCGTAGCTCGACGTCACCACTTGCTCTCCGGGCTCCAGCCCCGCGAGGACCTCGATCACCATGGGATTCTGCCGCCCGAGCGTTACGGCACGCTTCACTGCCATGGCCCCCGACTTGTCGACTACGTACACCCAGCGGCCTCCGGTGTTCTGGTAGAACGCCCCGCGGGGAATGAGCGTGGCTTCGGCAGTATCTCCCATTGTTAACCGCACTTGCACGGTCTGCCCCCGCCGGATTCCCTCCGGAGGAGTCTGTGCGAATTCCATGTCAACTTCGAACTTCCCCTCACGGACCTCAGGATAGATCTTGCTGACAGTCACTGAATGATCCTGTCCGGAGAATTCAAACGCGCCCGGCTGCCCTATCCTGACCCGTGAAAGATAATACTCGTCAATCCCCGCTCTCACTTTGTAGCTCCCCAGCACATCGATCTGGCCGAGCCGCTCGCCCGGTTTCGTGGACTGACCGATCTCCACATTGAGCGAACTCAGCTGTCCGCTTATCGGCGCGCGAACTACGAGGGCGTCGAGGTTCCTCTTGATCATGTCGAGATTCGCCTGGAGCCGCTTGACGGACGCGTTGAGCTGACCCAACTGCTGGACTCTCAGCAAGGAGTCCTGCTCGGCGCTTTCGCGGGCGATTTCCCGACGTCGCAGCCAGTAGGCGTAATCATCTTTGGTTTGTTTGAATTCAAGATCGGACACCATGCCTTTCATCGCCAGCAGAGAGTCCCGGCGGTATGCACGCGCTGCCCGCTCGAGCTGGTACAAAACATCCGCCACCTGGCCCCGCACGGCGATGCTGTTCTGTTCGATCGCGATGCGCGTGAGCCGGGCATTGTTGATCTGCTCGTATGACAATGCCTCGCGGTACATGACATCCAATTGCAGGTTGGCGTTGTTGAGCTTGAGGATCGGATCTCCCTGCTTCAACGTCGCGCCGGCCTCTACGTACCTGCATTCAACCCGACCCCCGTCCACCGCGTCGAGAAAAAAGGTCTCACGGGGGAGGATTGACCCGGAGACCGGCGTGAATTCCTGGAATGCCCCCCGGGTGACCGTGGAGATGGTCAGCCGTTGCGCCTCAACATGTAGCCGCGAACTTCCATCCATAAAGAAGAAAAGGTAGCCGAGTACGATAAGGACAAAACCTCCAAGGACCGCCAGGCCGATGTTCCGGGCGGTCCAGAACCGTTTCTCAACCCTACGGTCCATTCCCCCCAGAATCACTTCGGCGACCGGTTTTTTTTCCGCAATCATGTGAGCGTTCCTCCAAGTTCCACGAGATACTGGGAACAAGACCTTCAATTAACGGGCCAAATCGAATTTCCTAGAAATTGTCCGTTCTTTTTGGTTTCTTGGAAGAACAGGTGTCCGCCTCTGATACATCCCCCGTTCGTTTTCGGACAGTCGAGGCGCGCGCCAGGGCATTCCAGGCCAGCCAGACGAATCTTCCCGACGGCATGGTTTTCGCAACGTTGACAGCAACTCTGATCGACTCCCATCATGGCTAAACCACTCGGCAAGATCCTTGTTATCGA
>JAGDMJ010000450.1 GCA_017860555.1 Bacteroidota bacterium | reverse complement strand
GCCGGGAGATGAAAGCTATGCCACCTATGTTGCGGAGCGGGATGCAGTGCTCGGTTCCCTCAAGGCCAAGGCGGAACTCCTTGGTGAAGCCGTGAGCCGGATCCCCGGCATGTTTCTGGAAGTGCCGCAGGGCGCCATGTATGCCTTCGTCCGATTTGAGCTTCCGCCCGACAGGAACATCGACGCCGCGTCGTTCTCCCCGGCTGAGAAACGCGCCTATGAAGAGAAGCGCGACACCGAGTATTGCCTGGCGCTTCTTGAGGAAACAGGCATCTGCGTCGTTCCGGGTTCGGGATTCGGGCAGAAGCCCGGCACGTATCACTTCAGGACAACCTTCCTCCCGCCGCTGGAGGAGATCGAAGCTCTGGTGGTGAAGTTGAGGAATTTCCACGAACATTACACGCGGGAGCTGGCGGAAGCGTAACAGAGCCTGCAAAGGAGCAGCGAAAAAGCAGCCATGGCAAGGATTACGATAGACGGGAAACAGTTTGAAACCGATAACGGTCGGACCATCATTGAGGCGGCCCGGGAGCAGGGGATCGAGATCCCGCATTTCTGCTGGCATCCTAAGCTGTCGGTTTCGGGCAATTGCCGCATGTGCCTCGTGGAAGTGGAGAAGCTTCCCAAGCTGGTGATCGCGTGCGCGACTCAGGTTTCAGATGGCATGGTAGTCCACACGAACAACCCGAAGGTCATCACCGCCCGGAAGGCGGTGATGGAATTCCTCCTGATCAATCATCCGCTGGATTGCCCCATTTGCGACGAAGCGGGAGACTGCAAACTGCAGAACTATGCATACGATCATAGCATCGGCTATAGCAGATTCGATGAAGACAAGGTCCACAAGCCAAAAAGGGTCGACCTTGGTCCGCACGTCGTGCTGGACGCCGAGCGCTGCATCATGTGTTCGCGGTGTGTGCGTTTCTGTGATGAGATAGCCCGGAAGCCCCAACTGACCTTCACCCAGCGGGGAGATCATGTTCAGCTCACGACCTTTCCGGGAGAGCACCTGGACAACCCGTACTCGATGAACACCATCGACATCTGTCCTGTGGGCGCTCTGACCAGCAAAGACTTCCGTTTCAAGGCGCGGGTGTGGGAGCTCTCTTCCACCGAAACCGTCTGCCCGGGATGCGCGCGTGGATGCAACATGCTTGTGTGGGTGCGCAACAACGAGATTCTCCGTCAGACTCCCCGCTTTAACCCGGACGTGAATGACTACTGGATGTGTGATTACGGAAGACTGAATACGTTCCGGCAGGTCCATGCGGAGACCAGGATCAAGGCGCCGGTGATGAAAAAGGAAAGCGGCCCGGTAGAGGTGGGTTGGGATGAAGCGATCGCCCTTGTTGCTTCGGAGTTCAAGGGCTTCAAAAAATCCCAAATCGCGGTCATCGGTTCAGCGTACGCAACGAACGAAGACAACTTCCTTGTTCAGAAATTTGCCCGCGAGGTACTCGGGACGAAATTCATCGACTTCCTCCGGCATGACCTGGATGGGGATGAGGACGACCTGTTGATCCGTGCGGACAAGAGCCCGAACGGCCGTGGCGCTATGGAGGTTGGCATGCAGCCGGGGAACGCAGCAAGCGGCTTCGAAGGGATCCTTCGCGGCATCAAGGAAGGGCAGATCAAAGCCCTGTATGTCATCGAAGACAACATCGCCGCCGACCCTCTCGTGGCGCAATCCCTCTCCAGGATCGACTACCTGGTCGTGCATTCACCTGTGGAAAATGAGACGACACGGCTTGCGGATGTCGTGTTCCCTGCCTCGACATACGCGGAAAAGAACGGAACGTTTGTCAACTTCCAGGGACGGGTGCAAAGGATCAGACCGGCTGTTGCCACCCTCGAACAGGATCGTGCGACGGACGGGTTCGCGATGAGCAGGTTGGACATGTTCGGTTCCCCGTTCGACCGGTGGGCAAAGGGGGCAAAGATTGACGCACGTCCCACGTGGCGGATCATCGCCGGCATCGCGTCGCTCATGGGGGTGAAATACCGTTACGCGAGTGCGGAAGAGGTGTTCAATGAATTGGCCTCCACCCTCGAGGCCTTCAAGGGAATGAGTTACCGGAAAATCGGCGTCAGAGGGGTTGCCCTCCATTTGCCGAAGGTCCAGGCGCCTGCCGCTCCGATGCACATCTCACGCTAGAAACCGAACGGAACCATCAGATGGAATTCATCATTATCTCCCTGATCAAAATCGTCCTCGTCATGCTCATCATCCTGACGACGGTGGCAAACCTTGTGTACGCAGAGCGCAAAGTGAGCGCTTCCATTCAGAACCGCATCGGGCCGAACAGGGTGGGTCCATGGGGCTTGCTCCAGGCACCGGCGGATGTGCTCAAACTCTTCCTCAAGGAGGATATTGTCCCTGCGAAGGCGAACAGGTTCGTCCATTCGCTTGCTCCTGTCATCTCGATCGTCGTTGCCATGACGACCATCGCGGTCGTTCCGTTTGGAGACCGGATAACATTGTTTGGCCGGGAGATCAAGCTGATGATCGCCGACGTGAATATCGGGGTGCTGTATGTCCTGGCCCTGACATCCCTCGGAGTGTATGGCATCACGCTGAGCGGATGGTCTTCGAACAACAAGTATTCGCTGCTGGGCGGCTTGCGATCGTCTGCTCAGATGATCAGTTACGAGCTGACCATGGGTCTCTCCGTCGTCGGCGTGATCATGGTTGCCGGTTCGCTGGAGCTTGACCGGATTGTGGAGTCTCAGGCGGGGCTCGCCTGGAATGCGTTTTTGACACCAATAGGCTTCATCATGTTCGTGGTGGCCTCATTTGCCGAAACGAACCGTCTTCCTTTTGATCTCCCCGAGGCTGAGCCCGAACTTGTCGGGGGGTATCACACGGAGTACAGCGGGATGAAGTTCGGAACGTTCTTCCTTGCCGAGTATGCCAACATGATTACATCGAGCGCCCTGATCGTTACGCTCTTCTTGGGCGGATGGCAGTTGCCTTACCTGCAGTCTTTGGACCTCCCCGGACTTTGGGTGAGCGTCATCCAGGTTCTGACCTTCGTGGTGAAAGTCGTGTGCATGCTCTTCTTCTTTATCTGGATCCGTTGGACTATCCCGCGCTTTCGTTACGATCAGCTGATGAACCTGGGATGGAAAGTGGGGCTGCCGCTCGGTCTGCTGAACATTGTTGTGACGGCGTCCTGGATGCTGTTGATCGGATAGTGCCATCATTCATCGAGGAGTCGCGAAGCGAATGCCCAATAAGACCGAAATGCACCCTGCGCAAATCCGTCGCAAAGATCTTACGCTCTGGCAAAAGACCTATATCCCCGAGATCTTCAAGGGGATGGCGCTGACCATGCGGCATATGTTCCGGCCGAAGTTCACACGCCAGTACCCTGAAGAGCG
>JAGDMJ010000449.1 GCA_017860555.1 Bacteroidota bacterium | reverse complement strand
ATTGCGTTCCTTCTCCGGCCGGTCGGTCTGGAAGAAACGGCGGCGCGCAACCGTCGGAGCGAACAGCTCTGCAGAAATCGCCAGAGTTGACACGACTGTGTGGGAGGGGGTGGATACGGCGTCACACTATCTTGTCGCACGGTGCACACTGGATGACGGCGTCGTGCTTCAGAACCGCTTCTTCTTTGAGGAACCGAAACATCTCAGGTTGCCGAAGGCAAAAGTGCAGGCGAGAATTGCCAGGCACAAAGAGGGCGGCATCGTTGCGCTTTTGAAAACCTCGACGTTCGCGAAAAACGTACGGTTGGAAGCCGGAGGGGGAAAGGTGATCTTCGAGGACAATTACTTCGACATGGACGCCAGGGAAACGAAAGTGGTTCGGATCCTGTCTCGCGGATCGATCGGCTTCCTGCGTAAGGGGTTCAATGTGCGAACGCTGTAGGTCGATCGTCGTGCCACACGAGCTTGCCTGGTATTGAGATCCGGAGCATGGAGATGCATGGGATGTTTCAGGAATCCAGGAACGTCCGCAGGTCCGCCTGGGCGATCCGTCCTCCCAAGACTACGCTATCAGCACCGGCGTAGGGGAACACGAGATCTCCGTTGTGAAAATAGGCCCCGCAGATAAACACCACGTTGTTGACTCCCAGGTCCGCATCTCCCTGAGTTTCGGCGGGTGATTCAGGGCGAAGCAGGGGCTCGAGCCTCTTGACAATGATCTCCGGTCTCTGGAAGTCTGCGACGGCAATACCGAGATCGTACTCCCGCGTGCCGTCGTGCTTGCGATTCCCGATGTGGTATATCACAAGGTAGCGCCCGTCCGGAAGCAGGAGGGGAGGAGCGCCGCCGCCGATCCATGTGTCCTTGAAAGCAGAATTCGGTTTTGGTGCCAGCAGCAGTCCCTCGCTCCTCCAGGGGCCCAGCACCTCTGTGCTCGTCGCCCGGTGGATCGCCATTGCGTTCTCTCCCTCCATCGGACGATGCAGGAGAGTCAACAGTCCGCCGGGCCGCCCTTCGAAGAGCATGGAGTTCTTGTTATGCAGGTGGTTGAAATCCCCGTTCAACAGGCCATGTTTTTTCCAGTCGACGAAGTTCCGGGTGCTGGCGACGGCAAGCCGGATCCGGTTTCCGTCAGGGTGGCTGCTGTAGGCACAATAGAACATGTAGTAACGATCGCCTACTTTCGTGATCCTGCCGTCCTCAACCCCCAGGTTATCATAATCCTGATCGGGGAGAATGACGGGCGCCGTGTGGCGGGCCAGGAGGGTCAGGTCAGGTGCAAGGATCGCGAGCCCGATGGACGAGCGGGTGTGGTCATACTCTGCTGTTTTCTCCCCCTGGGCCCGGTACAGAAGAAAACAGAGTGCTTGCTGCAACCGGAGCCGGTCTTTTGTTGCCGGGTCAAACGGGAGGGAGGAAATGACCTCGAAGAGTTCGTCAGGGTCAGTGACGAGCGCACAGGCCGGATTGAACGTAACGCGGTTCTCCCACGGGTGATTCCGTACCCGTTGGATGAGTGGATGGCCATCGTGCAGGCGAAATACTGGAGGTGCGGCAGCGTTGGATGGCATGGTCGAGTGCGGCTACTTTTCGGGATGCGATCCGTAGAGATGTCGCTTGATCTTCAGCGTCGGAGTCTTCTCAAAAGGCTCGGGTTGCTCCACGATGCGGTGCAGGCGGGAGAACGAGGCGAGCCGCTGGTTCACTTGGCGTCTGAGCTCTTCCAGGAAGGTGTGCACGCGTTGCGTGGTTTCATGGTCGTTCGACAAGCCGAACTTCTTTTTGATCTCTTCATAGTTCAAGTGGGCACGCGCGATGAGCTTCTCCTGGTGCGAGAACACCAGCGATTCGAGGACAAGGTCCGATTCGTTGATGGCGGATTCGATCTCCTCGGGATAGATGTTCTTTCCACTCGGACCGAGGATCATGTTCTTGAGCCTGCCCTTGATAAACACGTATCCGTCTGCGTCGATGGTGCCAAGGTCGCCCGTGCGAAGCCAGCCATCCGGTGTCATCACTTCAGCAGTCCGCTCAGGATCGCGGAAATATCCTTTCATCACGGTGGGGCCCTTCACGATTATTTCCCCTTCGCCCGTGGCCGGATCGGCGTCAAGGATCCGTATCTCGGTGCCAGGGAGCGGTTTGCCGGTTGAGCGGTATCGCGTCTCCTCCGGCGATGTGCCGGCGATGAGCGGGGCGGTTTCTGTCAGGCCATAGCCCATCGCGTAGGGAAATCCGGCTTCCCTGAGAAACAACTCCACATCAGCCGCGATCGGTGCCCCGCCGATGGCGAACACCCGAAGGCTCCCGCCGAACGTGTCCAACAACTTCTTCCCGGCGAGCCGTGACAGCGGCTTCCTCGTGACGCGATATTTCGTAAGCAGCCGAAAGAGGGGGCTGCCCGAAAACCGAGGTTGGATCTTGGCTTTGTAGATTTTCTCGATGATCAGCGGAACCGACAGCATGATCGTCGGCCGTACCTTCGCCATTGCCGGAAGAAGGACAGGAGCGGTCGGAGGACGGTCAAGGTAGTACACCGAAGCGCCAACCATCAACGCGGTCACCAGGCCGAGCGTATTCTCATACGTGTGCGCCAGCGGAAGAATGGACAGCATGCGATCCTCGCTGCCGATGGAGACAATTGCGGTTGTCGCAATGGCATCCGAGACAATGTTCGCGTGGGTCAGGATCACACCTTTCGAAAACCCCATGGTGCCCGAGGTATAGAAGATCGAAACGATGTCCTCCTCTTTGACGGGATGCGGGAAGGCGACCCGTTCCGCGTTGGACGATAGATCCGAAGATGGAACGAGATCGGGCCGGTCGATCAGTGCCAGAGTATCGAGAAGGATGCTGGCGCTCACCGTAGGGAAAGCCGCGCCGGTCGTTTTTTGGAGTAGTTTCTCGGAAACAAAGAGGATCCTGCATTCCGAGTGGCGGATGATGTTGGCAATATCCTTCTCCGGGAAATCGGGAAGGATGGGAACGGCTATCGCGCCCGATGTCGCGATCGCGAAGTACGCCACCCCCCAGTTAACTTTGTTTTCGCTCAAGATCGCAACGCGATCGCCCGGTCCAACCCCGAGCGCATGCAGCAGGCCAGACACGCGCTTGATTTTTTCCGCGAACTGAGAGTATGTGAGGGAAATGCCGTCGACCGTGGAAAGGGCTACGCGGTCGCCATATCGGTTGACGCTGTTGGCTAGGAGCGCCTGGAACGTCCGTTCTGAGGGGTGGGTCATAGGCCTGTCAGGAATGTTGGAGAGCGTACTGGTCCCATAATATCAAATGAAATCAACGCAATCAAGGGCCCGGTTGTTTACTTCGACCCTTTTTCTTACGATATTGATGCCAATCGTTCACCTCATCTACACAAGTCCGCCATGCGCATGTACTCGCTTTTGC
>JAGDMJ010000448.1 GCA_017860555.1 Bacteroidota bacterium | reverse complement strand
TCCTTGTAGATCCAGCCCAGGGCCGCGTATGCCCTCCCAGCGGTTTCACCCGCCTGTTCGCGCGCGAGAACCTGGAACAGGAACTTCTTCGCGTTTGCGATGTCTCCCGCGCGTTGATAGGCATTTCCCAGTGCAAGCAGGAGGGAAGGATCGGCGCCATTCTCCGCCAGGGCGCTCTGCTCCTGTTCCTCGAGAAGCTCGGAAAAGAGCACGATTGCCTCAGTGAAGTTCTCCTGGGCTACAAGCGCGTCGGCGAGATTGCGTCGTGCGCTGCTCGCTGCTCCCGCATAGGGAAACTCGTTGTTCAGGCGTTGATACATCTCCACCGCGCGGGGGAAATCGCGCTTCTCGGCCGCGATGTCGGCCAGCTGTGCGAGCACCTCGGCGGTATGCGCATTGGCAGGGTAAGCTGCGAGGTACGCGGTCCCCGCGGTGATCGCGGAATCGGCAAGTCCAAGCGCAACCATGATGCGGACGGTTCCGGCCCCCGCTTCCTCGGCCGAGGGGCTTCCGGGGAATTCATGCGTGATGTCGGTGAAGGCGGTCAGCGCGTCGTTCAGACTGTCGGCCTTTTCGTAAAGGCCGCCAAGACGAAGCAGGAGCGCGTCCCGCCGTGCGAATGCCGGGAAGAGCGACATGGTTTCCGTGTAGGCGATCCTGGCCGAGGCCAGGGTCGTTGCGTTCAACTGAAACAGGGAAAGTGCGGCCTCCTGGTTGCGGGGATCCGACGGGTACGAGCGCAAAAACGTCTGATACGATTCAATGGAGGGCCGGCGGTATTTTTCGTCCTTGCGAGTGAGAAGCTCGTATGCCCGGGACCGGAAGTAGAGCGCATCCACGAACCGCTCATCCGTCATCCCGCTGTTGATCGCATTCGAAAACTGCGCCGCCGCAGCCTCATAGTTCTTCAGATCGTGAAAATAGATCTCTCCCAGCCGGAAGGAAAGTCCGATCTTGTCCTTCTCCGCCACGACATCGCCAACCAGCAGCGCGAGCTTTTCGACCCCGGCATCCTTTTCCTTTTGCTCGAACGTCTCGATCATGGAGATGCGCGACTGCGCGTGCGGGTGGAATTCCGATGCGGGGTACTTTTCGACGAGCTCACGGTACAGCTGGAGAGCACGGTCGTAATCCTTCAACTCCTCCTGGCAGCGTGCCGCGCCGACAACCGCGTCGTCGGCCAGCGGTGAGCGCTGATATCGGGATCCCAGAGCTTCGTACATGGAGGATGCCTTGCGCGGATCGCGAAGCTGCTTCTCCAGCATGGTCGCTGTTCTCATCATGACCTCCGGGGCGGCAGGATCCTCGGGGAACTGGTCGACAAACAGCTGGAAGTGCTGCACGGAGAGCTGAAACTTCTTCTGTCCCTCGGCATTCAGCCCCAGCTTCACCTGGGCACGATGCCTGAGCAATTCGGGGGCGCCGGGTTTCAGGAGCCGTGCGCATGCCTCGTTCGACTGCGCGTAATTCTTTGCCCGGCTGCTGGCGACGGCGATCTTCCAGAGAACGTTCGGAGCCCGCTCATCGGTCGGAGATGCGCTCAGGAAGCGAGTGTACGCATCCAGGGCGGGAGCGTATTCCTTGAGTGCGACGTGCGCGTCTCCCATGCCGATCAGGGCGTTCAAGATGAGCGATGAGTCGGCGTTGGTCTTCTCGGCCAGGGCCTTTCTATAATTTTCGACGGCGCTGGAGAATTTGCCCGATCCTGCCTGCAGCTTTGCGAGGTTGACATAGGCCCCCTGCACCGCCGAGGAGCCCTTGTGCTTCGTGATGATCTCCTGGTAATTCGCCTGTGCCTGGTCTGCCTTGCTCAGGGATTGGTAGATGTTCCCAAGGATCAACAGCGCATGCGCTTTAGCTTCCGGGAGCGGATCTCCCTCGATGACCCGTTTCAATTCGCTCTGCGCCTGTTCGATGTTGCCTTCTTCAAAAAACATCTGGCCAATCTGCGTCCGGGCGGCGAGCACGGCGTTGCTCGAAGGGTACTCCTGAAGAATGACGCGCAGGAGCCGGCGTGCATTGTCCCGCTCCCCCGCCTGGGCGAAGTATCGCGATGCCCGGAGCAATGCGTCGGGCGCAAGCTTGCTCTTGGGATGAAAGAGTTTCACGCGTTCGAATGCCAGCGCCGCCTCTTTGTATTCGTGCATTGCGGCATAAGCTTCTCCGACATTCCACCAGGCTTCGGCGGCTTTGGGGTTGTCCTGATAGGTCAGGGCGAAGGTCTGGAATGTCAGGCGCGCATCATCGAACTTCTTCAGTTTGAGCTGTGTGAGCCCGAGATAGTAGCGCGCGTCGATCCCCTGCGAGGCGTTCGGGAAAGCGTTGATGAACTGCTTCAGTTGTTCCGCCGCGAGGTCGTAGAGCCCATCGTTGTACAAATTGATGGCAAGCTTGAAATCGGCATTCTCCCTGGAGTCCTGGCCAAAGGAGTCGGCAGGGGAACAGAGGAGCACGCCGGCTGCGGCGACTACGAGGGAGAACGGTGCGAATCGCATGGGCAAGTGGGGAATTGATATCATCTTTTCAAATTACGACATATTTGCTGAGGACGCAAGAAAATGGAAGGCGGAAAATCGAGGTTGATGATGAGAAGAAACTGGCAGCCCGGCGGGACGATTTCTCCGGCCTGAAGGGCACCGCGAGGCCGCGGGCCGGTTGACACCTTTCCGTTTTCGCACCTGCGATTATCGTCTGGCTCGCGTCAAGCCTGTCCGGTGAGGTTTTATCTATCTAAATCCTGGAGCGCCTGCCGCTCTTCCGCCTCCTCGGCCATCTTTCTCTTCCTTCTGAATGCCAGAGAGAATCCGCCGAAGAACACCAGGGCGGCCGCGAAGATGCCGCCGGCCGCCAGCGGCGCGATCACACCGGCGAGCGACAGGATGGAAATGACAACACAGACGCCGAGAAAGAGGATGCCAGCTGTTTTGCCGTTCATGACAGTCTTCCCATGTTTTTCTGAAATTCTCCGTGGCCGGCTAGTCGCAGTGGAATACCTCTTCTGCCGTGGCCCACCATTCTCCCTCTGCCCTTGTTTCGAGCGGGAGCTGACATGGTTTGCATAATCCCCACCACGTCTGTGTCGTGGGATCGGCGGCCATCTTTGCCATGTCTGCCTGGAAATCCTCTCCCGTATACTCGAAATACGCGAACAAGAGGCCATCCTTGTGGAAGATGGAGTAATTCCGAATGTGACATTCCCCGATCATTTTCAGAACGTCGGGCCATGCGTCTGCATGGAGCCTCTTGTACTCTTCCAGTTTTTCGGGCCGAACGCCGATGATCTGACCAAAACGTTTCATGAAATCTGATCGATGGATGTGAATGACGACTCAGTGCGCGATTTCGACTGCTTTTTCCCGGCGATGTTCCCTTCTGTTGCACGCGACGATAAGGACTGTACCGAGAAGACC
>JAGDMJ010000447.1 GCA_017860555.1 Bacteroidota bacterium | reverse complement strand
GAACTGCGGAATGCCGCTTTTCATCTGGGTCGCCTCGACCAACTTGAGCTTGTCCATTGTCGTTCTCCAGTACGGAATATGTTACGAGGGTTCGAGTAAATCCTTGCGCCGGCGAAGGGTGCGCTCCTCTTGCTCGGCTGCCCGCCATCGGGCAATTTCTTCGTGGTTCCCGTTCAGCAAGACCTCCGGTACCCGCAGCCCGCGGAATTCCACCGGGCGGGTGTAGCAGGGGGCGCCAAGCAGGTCATTCTGAAACGAATCGGTCAGCAGCGACTCGCCGTCGTTCAGCACGCCGGGCAGAAGCCTGACGACGGCGTCGATCACGACCAGTGCGGGCAGTTCCCCGCCGGTGAGTACGTAGTCGCCGATTGAAATCTCCCGTGTCGCATACAGCGAGCGGATGCGCTCGTCAATCCCTTTATAATGACCGCACAGAAGGATCAGCCGTTCTCGCAGCGATAGCTCGGTGGCAATGCGCTGGGAGAACTGCTCGCCGTCCGGGCTCAGGTAGATCACCTCGTCGGCCTTCCCATCCTTCTGCAGAGCTTCGATACAAGCGGCCAGCGGTTCCGGCTTCAACACCATGCCTGCTCCCCCGCCGTAAGGAGCGTCATCGATCGTCCGGTGCCGATCCGTGGCGTAGTCCCGCAGGTCATGCACGGTGATCTCCGCGATTCCCTTCTCCTGGGCGCGCTTGAGCATGCTTTCGCTCAACGGTCCCGCCAGTAGCTTCGGGAACCCTGTGATCACCTCGATCCTCATTCTTCGCTCATCATTCTTCACTCTTCATTCTTCACTTCCCTCTTCCCTCTGCACTCTACCCTCTTCCCTCTCCACCATTCCCTCGATCAGCCGCACTTTCATGGTCCGGGAATTGAGATCGATCTTGAGGATAAACTCCTTGACCGCCGGCAGAAGAATCTCGGCGCCTTTGCCGTCAACGACGTAGATGTCATTGGCGGGCATCTTCACCACTTCACGGACCGTACCCCGGTCGACGCCGTCCTCATCAATCACCGAAAGTCCCACGATGTCGTGGGTATAATAGCGTCCTTTCGGCAGCCTGGCACGCTTCGCCTCAGTGACATAGAGCAGCGACCCCACCAGTTGTCCGGCAGCGTCCCGGTCCTCGATACCGGCAAGCTTCACTTTCACGCCGCGCGGTCCGACCGCCGCGTGCTCGATCACCACTTCCCGGACTTCCTGTCCGGGCCGCCCCAGAAGCATCCTGGCTCGCTTCCGGAAGCGCGAGGGGAAATCGGTGAGCAACTGGACGATCACATGACCTTCGATGCCAAAGGCTTTGACGATGTTGCCAATCGCAAGGAGATCAGGACCGGGGGTGCTCAATCAGCGATTTCCAGAATTGCTCGTTTACCATCTTTGGCGGCGACGGCAGCCAGGAGCGTTCGCAACGACTGCGCGGTGCGCCCTTTGCGTCCGATCACCTTGCCGACATCCTGTTGGTCCACCTTGAGTCGGACGACGATGCTGTTTTCCTTCTCTTCCTGCTCGAGAGACACCTGGTCAGGGTGATCCACCAAGCGCTTTGCGATGTACTCCACAAACTCTTTCATGGCCATGCCGCCTCCTCCTCCTATAAATCCTACAATCGCCTCTCAACAGGATGCGGAACCTCCTCCACCGGCAAACGGGTCCACCTCAACACATCCTGGCACTACTACAAGAGTTTTTCTTCCGCTTCACGCTCGATGTGAAAGAACTCCAGCCTATGCCTGCGGTGCAGGGGCTGCCGTTTCTGCCGCGGCAGCAGGAGCCGGTTCGGTTTCTCCGCTCTTCTTTGCCTTGCGCCGTGCCTCTCCGCGGCGAGCCTTGCGGGCCTCGTCGCGCTGGCGCTTCTCAGCCTGCGCCATCTGCCATTTCTCCATCTCGGTGGCAATCGCCGCTTCGTCCATCCCCTTCTTCTTCATGCTCCACTTCATCCAGAGCCCGCTCCGCTGCAGAAGGCTTCGGACCGTATCCGTGGGAAGCGCTCCGTTGCGCAGCCAGTGAAATACCCGGTCGTCCTTGGTGGCGATCAGCATCGGGTTCTTGAGCGGATCGTACCGACCGATCACTTCAAGGAACTTGCCGTTCCGCGCCGCGCGGGAATCAGCCGCAACAATATGATAGAACGGCATTTTCTTCTTGCCGACGCGCCGCAATCTCAAACGTACTGCCAAGGGATTTCTCCTTTTCTCTTCATGTTGTGGGGAAGTTCATGCCTTTCATCAACCGGCTCATCTTGCCCCCCTTGCCAAGGGTCTTCATCATACGATGCATCTGCTCATACTGCTTCATCAACCTGTTCACCTCCTGCACGGTGGTCCCGCTCCCCATGGCGATCCGGCGGCGCCTGCTGCCGTTGATGATCTGCGGCTTCTGCCGCTCTTCAGCCGTCATCGACTGGATGATGGCCTCGATTCTCACGAGGGCCCGGTCGTCTACGGTGACATTCTGCGGCATCCGGTTCATCCCGGGCAGCATGCTGAGCACCTGGTTGAGCGGCCCCATTTTTTTCACTTCCTGTAGCTGCTCCAGAAAATCCTCGAGCGTGAACTGCGACTTCCGGATCTTCTCTTCGAGCCTGACGGCCTTTCCTTCGTCGAAGGTCTTCTGAACCCTTTCCACGAGCGTGACAACGTCCCCCATCCCCAGGATGCGGGAGGCCAATCGCTCGGGGTGAAACTTCTCGAGGGCGTCCAGCTTTTCACCGACGCCGATGAACTTGATGGGCTTGCCAACCGTCGCCCGCAACGAGAGCGCCGCACCGCCGCGAGCATCCCCGTCCATTTTCGTGAGGACGGCACCGTTAAAATTCAGGCGGTCGTTGAATGCCTTCGCTACCGTCACGGCATCCTGGCCGGTCATGGCATCCACCACGAAGAGGATCTCGTTCGGGGAAACCGCTGCCTTGACGGCCTCGACTTCCTTCATCATCTCTTCGTCGACGTGGAGCCTCCCTGCCGTATCAACAATCACCACGTCTCGGGCGTTCTTCCGGGCGTGCTCCACGGCATGCTCAGCGATCGCCCTGGCCGTGGCTCCCGGCTCCTGGTAGACGGGAAGGTGGATCTGCTTCCCCAGCGCCACCAGCTGATCCACGGCTGCCGGCCGATGGATATCGGCCGCCGCGAGCATCGGATGCCGCCCCTGCCCGGCAAGAAATAGGGCCAGTTTGGCGCAAAATGTCGTTTTTCCGGAACCCTGCAATCCCGCAACCAGAATGACCGTCGGCGGCATCGGGGAGAAGAGAACCTCCTCGTTTGCCGTCCCGAGCAGCCGCACCAGCTCGTCAAAAATGATCTTGACGATCAGCTGCCCCGGGGTAATGCTCTGGAGCACCTCCTGCCCGACCGCCCGCTTCAAAACGTCGTCAATGAACTGCTTGGCGACCTTGTAGTTGACGTCG
>JAGDMJ010000446.1 GCA_017860555.1 Bacteroidota bacterium | reverse complement strand
CAACGGCAGAATCGTCGTGATCTCGTACCACTCCCTGGAAGACCGAATTGTGAAGGAGTTCTTCCGTGAGGAATCGGCGGTGAGCATTCCCTCGGGGCACAAGCTCATTCCCGACACGCCGAAAATTCCCCGCCTGCGCCTCCTCACCCGGCGCCCGTTGGAGCCGGATGCGGACGAGATGGCGCGCAACCCGCGGGCTCGGAGTGCGAAGCTGCGGGCAGCGGAACGCATAATGCATGGACAGTAATGGCGCGACAGGATATTGATCTCGTACTGGACCGGGCAGGAGCCGATGCGCGGGATGTGCGGAAGGCACCCATGCGCGACAAGCGATACATCTATAACGGTGATCCCCAGGCGCACAACCCCGGGTATGCCGTCCGTCCCAACCGGAAGGTCACACGCAGAAAAGTCTCTACATTCAATCTCATTCTCTGCCTCTTCGGCGTCGGCATCGCCATCGTGCTCTACGTGGACAACATTATCACGATCAACCGCCTGGCGTTCGAGGCAAACCAGCTGCAGACGAAGTACGACGGGATCATGAACAGGAATGCCACGCTCCGGGCCGAGGTGACGCGCAAAGCCGCTCTGGAGCGGATCAACAAGACTGCCACGGAGCAACTCGGCCTCGTTTTCCCTCCCGAGCAGCCAACGCTCTTCAACGTGGATCAGGACAAGATCGAAAGTCTGAGAGAGCAGTAAGATGTTCGCACGAAGAAAGAACGCCGCGGGAGCCGCCGACACCGGAACGGGTCCACTTCACGGGACGCCGGGAAGGTTTCTCCTGTTGAAGATCGCCCTGGTCCTGTTTTTTTTGGCGATCGTGCTTCGCCTGGTGCAGATCCAGGTCATTGACGCCGGCGCGTATCAGGAGATCGCCCGGCGCCAGTACGAGGCGAAGGTGGTCCTGCCGGCCGCTCGCGGAAATCTCTACGACCGGAACGGCAAGCTCCTGGTGTCCAATACGATGATGGTCTCCTTCGGCGCGGACCCGAAGATGATCGGAAGCCGGGCCGAGGCGATCGCGACACGCTTCGCGCGGGTCTTCGAGAGTCCTCGGAATTCGTATCTGGAAAGGCTCTCCCAAAAGAACCGGCATTTTGTCTGGCTCGAACGTCGCGTCCGGCCAGGGTATTCGCGCCAGCTCCGCGTCCGGGAATTCGAGGGGACGCTGGAGATGGAAGAACCCCAGCGGCTCTATCATTATGATCATGTCGGCGGACAGCTGATCGGTTTCACCGACATCGACAACAACGGGCTGAGCGGCATCGAGTTGGAGCTCAACGGCCAGCTCAGCGGGAACAACGGCTATGTGATCATGCAGCGTGACGGTCTGGGGCGGAAGCGCCCGTCGGTCGACTATCCGCGCGTGGAGCCGGTGAACGGCAAGCATGCCGTCCTGACCCTGGACATCGAGTACCAGGCGATCGCCGAGGACGAGTTGAAAAAGGGGGTCGAGCGCACCTCCGCTGAACGAGGCGTAGCCCTCATCATGGATCCGTCGACCGGCGAGATCCTGGCCATGGCAAATTACCCGTCGGTGAACCCGAACGACCCCTCGAACTACGAGCAATCAGCCATGAAGAATCGGCTGATTACCGATATGTTCGAGCCGGGTTCGGTCTTCAAATTGGTCGCCGTGGGCGCCGCGCTTGAGCATCACCTGGTGAAGCCCGAACAAAAATTCTTTGGCGAGAACGGAAGCTACCAGGTCCCCCTGGGCAACGGCAGGAGCCGGAAGATCAGCGACATGCACAAGTTCGGTATGCTCACTGTCCAGGAGGCCATGGAGCAATCCAGCAACGTCGTGATGGCCAAGATCTCCGACGTCATCGGGGCCGAGCTTTTCTATACTACCGCCCGGGATTTCGGCTTCGGCACGAAGACCGGAGTGGACCTGCCGGGAGAGGTGGGCGGCGAGCTCAAGAAGCCGAACCAGTGGTCGGGGACAACGCTCAATACGATGGCCTATGGCTACGAGGTGAGCGTCACTCCGTTGCAGGTTGCGTGCGCCTATGCGGCAGTTGCCAACGGAGGAGTCCTCATGAAGCCGTTCATCATCCGGCAAGTGCTGGACGAAAACCATCAGGTGCTGGAGGAGGCCCATCCCCAGGTGGTGCGGAGGGTGATCAGCAAGAATACGGCGCTCACGCTCACGCGTTTCGCCGAAGGAGTGGTCGAGCGGGGAACCGGAACGGCGGCAAAGATCCGCGGGCTCCGCATTGCCGGAAAGACCGGCACGTCCGAGAGAATGATCGAAGGGCGGTACGACATGGCAAACCACCGGGCGTCCTTCGTGGGGTTCTTTCCCGCTGACGACCCGAAGGTGGTCTGCCTGGTGGTGCTCGACAACCCGCGTCAAGGAGGGTACACCGGCGGCACTGCCAGCGCGCCAGTCTTCCGCGGGATTGCCCAGAAAATCTATGCGAGCGCGGGCCGCTTTGCCGTTCGTCCGGCCGTGACATTGGCCGGCAAGGCACAGTTCGTCGTCCCGGATGTCACCAGTCTGAAAGTGGAAGCGGCCCGGGCGATGCTCGCATCGGACGGTTTCGAGACCGTGCTGGAAGGAACCGGGGAGGTCGTGCTTCGGCAATCGCCGGCGGCAGGAGCGCGCTGGGCACGCGGCAGCAAGATCACGCTGGTGACGGGCGGCGGCCAGGCGGCGCTCCCTCCCGGCTACGCGCTTGTGCCCGACGTGCGCGGGCTGTCGCTGCGGCGCGCCATGAACCGCCTGAGTACGCAGCAGCTGGACATCAACATCAATGGCTCGGGGGTGGTTGCCGCCCAGAGCCCCGCGCCCGGAGAGCAGGTCAAGGTTGGCACCAAAGTGACGTTGCGCTGCCAGGCGCGCGGGAGTACGAGCATTTGAGATCCGACATGTCTGAGATTCCGTACGACACCCTGATCAAGGAAGCCTCCAGGCAGATGCTCCGCAGGGAATATCCGGAAGGGCGCGACGATTGGGTGAAAGTGATGAACTTCATCGCCTGGAACGTGGACGTGCGCAGCTGCCTGCAGGTCTGCTATGCGATCGCGCAGATGAACAACGTGCCGCTGAAGCAGCGCGAGATCGAGGAGATCGTGGACTTCCAGACGTACGACCGGGCGGCGCGCGAGCTGGCCTCGCAGGAGCGGACCGCGGTCCTCCTGAGTGACGCGGCAATACGCGATGTCACGGAATTCTTCGGTGGACGGTTTTAATGGTTCTCCTTGAGTTGCTGGACAAGGTTTCCGTATCCAAACTGTTCTCGTCCCTCTATGGAAAGATGGTGCTGACGCAGGATGTGTCCGTCAACGGCGTTCAGTACGATTCGCGCAAGGTCCGACGCGGAGACCTCTTTGTGGCCATCGAGGGTACAGCGGTCGACGGGCACACGTATGTGGAGAGCGCCATTGACCGGGGAGCCGTCGCCGTTGT
>JAGDMJ010000445.1 GCA_017860555.1 Bacteroidota bacterium | reverse complement strand
CCCTGGCACAAAACCGACTATCCGAAGGTGGCAAATGAAAGCAAGGTGATGGATGCCTTGCGCCCGCTCGCGATTCCGCCGGGGGATTATGTGATGCCGCGTCCCGAGAGCATGAAGGAGATGAGTTCGCCGGAATTCCTTGAAAAGCAGAAGCGAGGGCCGGTTGTCGTGATGACTGTCTTGCCGAGCGGCCCGGCGTCAATGGGGAAAAACCTTGTCCTCTGGTTCCTCTATTCCATGGTCGTGGGACTATTTGCGGCATACATCGCCGGGCGCGCCTTGGAGCCCGGTGCGCATTACCTTCAAGTGTTCCGGTTCGCCGGCGCAACGGCATTTGTCGGCTATTCCCTCGCCCTCTGGCAGATGGTTATCTGGTACCGCCGCTCGTGGAAGACGACGCTCAAGTCGACGATTGACGGGTTGATCTACGGCTTGCTGACGGCAGGGGTCTTCGGCTGGCTCTGGCCGCGGTGAGAAAAAACAGCAATCAGAGATCAGGCGTCTGATGTTGTCAACGATCGATGGTTGAAAGGCGACTGCCAACGACAGATTGTCAGGAGGTTTCCATGCAAGACCTTTCCGACCGGATCAGCGACGCCCTGGCAAAGGAAGAGGCCCGCGCGGAACTCTTCGCGAGTTATGTACGACTGGCCCTCCTCATTGTCCTTACGACAATCGCGCTGGTGAATGCCCCGTCACTGACATTCATGGCGAACGTGTTCAACTTCGGGGCTCTCGTGGTAGGGTATGCCTATGGCCTCGTTGTCCTGGCGCGAGTCCGGGGCCCGGGATACCGTCCGGCGATGAAGTACATCACCTCCTGTTCCGATGTCGTCCTGGTCTTTCTGCTGCTTTTTCTTTACACGAAGATCGAAATTCCCTCCGTGGCGCTCAAGAATTACGTGTACCTCGTTCTCTTTCCCTTGATCGCGTTGACCGCCTTCCGGTACGACCGGATGCTGACGTTGGTCTCCGGCGGCCTGGCAGTTGTGCTCTACCTGCTGCTCGTGGCGTTTCTCTGGTTTTCCAAACTTGTCACGCTGACGCCAGGAGGATACGAGCGTGAGCTTTTCTCGGCCGACGTGACGTACGTTGGCCAGGGGACAAAAGTTCTGATCCTCACTGTATTTGTCCTTCTCGTGTCGCACCTTGCGCAGTATTCACGGAAATTGTTCCACAAGCTGGTGAGCGACGAGTTGAGTTTGCGCGATCAGCAAGAACAAACCGAGCGGGAATTGGCGCTCGCATCCCAGGTGCAGGCACAGTTTCTCCCCCGAGCTCTTCCTGCGATCCCCCGGCTTGAGATGTACGGGATTGTCCGCGAAGGACAGTTCGTCGGGGGGGACTACTATGATTTCATACCGGCGGCGAAAGACCGGCTTCTTGTCGTCTCGGCTGATGTCTCGGGAAAAGGCGTACCGGCTGCGCTGATCATGGCGGAGGTTCGGGGATCCACGCAGTTGCTCGCCTCAATGCCGATAGGGCTAGAGGACCTGCTTCAGCGATTGAATTCCATGTTGTATCAGAGCACCGAGAAGAAGAGTTTTGTGACATTCTGTGCTGCCGAGATCGACATATCTTCCGGCCTCCTTGCCTACGTCAACGCCGGGCATCCGCCGCCATTGCTCTGGTCGAGAGGAGAGGTCAGTTCGTTGGTCAGGGGCACCATTCCTCTTGGGATCTGTCCAACGCTGCCGCAACTCACCACGCACACGGTGAGTTTTCCTCCCGGAAGCATGCTGGTATGCTGCACCGATGGTGTGTTGGAACAGCGGGATCTGCAGGGGGATGAATATGGCGAACTGCGCCTCCGGGAATTTGTGCGCACACATGCCTGGCAGGACGCGGAGCGAATGACGCAGGAGCTTCTGGCAGAGGTGAAAGATTTCGGCGGTGGAAGGGCGGCGGAGGATGACATGAGTGTTGCGGTGGTGAAACACCGCACGTAGGGCCGGTCGGTCCCCGAATCGTGCGTCGGCAAATCCAGGCGCCCAGCGTCTTGTACCTATCGTGCAGAACCGTCCAGGCATTCCCGGTGTTATTGACTGAACACAAAAAGGAGGGCATTTCATGATAAATGAGGGATCAAGGAAGAAAGAAGATGAGTACTTCATGCGGCTTGACATCGAGCGCATGCGGAAGCAGCAGGAGGAGTTGAAAAAGCAGATGGAGGCGCAGGAGCGCCAGCGGCTCAAGGATCTGCATTATATGCACTGTCCGAAATGCGGGATGCATCTGACCGAGGTGGGGTACAAAGGGATCAACGTCGACAAGTGTTTCTCATGCGAGGGTGTCTGGCTGGACGCGGGTGAACTGCATGAGATCACAAAGCTGGAGAAGCGGACATTGGATAAGATCTGGGAGATATTCAAGCCGTGATCTCACTCCCCCTTCCGGGGGGTGAGCCGGGATGCTCTCTGCCCTCAGGTTCTGTTGACACTGAGGGTTCAAGTTGTTACTATGGAATACCACCATCACAACCTCCGCTTGTCCCATCAGGATGCTTTCTCTCCACGGACACATTCGCGGGATTACCGTCTTTTCGAATTGATCAGGTCAACTCGTGAAAGATAGGCCTGTAGACATCAACCAGATCGCGCTGCCGCGCCCGCCCTGGTCGGAGAATCACAAGGTGGTGCGCGGAATCCTCAATGAGATGCTGGGGTCAATGAACCTGAGGCCGTACGATGCGCATCGTTTCGTATTGCCGTATTATAGCCTCGACCACTCCAGTCTGGCCAATCTTGTCGGGATTTTGCCGGGAAGAGACGAGACTCTTCCCGCCATGCTTCTGGGCGCGCATTATGATTCTGTCGAGAATTGCCCCGGAGCAGACGACAATGCCGCGGCTATCTGGGTTGTTCTGAACACGGTCGCGGCGATGGAGCCTGGTACGCTGGATCGCTCGGTGATCGTCGCCCTCTTCGACGCGGAAGAACCTCCCTACTTTCAGACACAGTTGATGGGGTCAACGAGGTTCTATAAGTCGCAACTCCGTCATGTGCTTCACTGCACGTTCATCTTTGACCTTGTCGGGCATGACGTGCCGGTTCCGGGTATTGAGGACCTGGTCTTCATCACCGGCATGGAGAGTCATCCGTCGTTTGAAAAGCTCATAACGCATGTCAGGCCGGATCCGCGGATGCGGATCGTGCCGACCTTGAATTCCTACATCGGGGATCTGAGCGACCATCATGTGTTCCGGACCTACGGTGACCCGTACCTTTTCCTATCGTGTGGACGGTGGTGGCATTACCATGCGCCCACCGATACGCCGGAGAGGTTGAATTTCAGAAAAATGGAGGCGCTGGCCTTTTATGTCCGGGACCTTCTGAAGGAATGCGACAAGATGGAATTTCCTCAAGAGAGGGGCGAATATGACACCACGGCAACCGAGCAGGAATTCATGAATGCCAATCTCGG
>JAGDMJ010000444.1 GCA_017860555.1 Bacteroidota bacterium | reverse complement strand
CCATATCATGTCAAGCGGCGAATCGCTGGGATAGAGTTCCTGGAGCGGTCCTGCCCATCCTTCGTAGCCGGTCGATACCAGCGTCGCCTGGGATGGCGGACGCCCCGGGCGGGCGGTGTCCACGATGCCGCCGATCCAGACGCCGGCGCCATAGAGATGCTCCACATCCGATCCGGCCGGGAATTCGCATCCCAGCACCTCAGGTGGTGAGTTTGTCGGGCGTGCCACGCCGCCGACCGTGCCGAAATTGCTGATCCAGAGCCTCAGGTCATATCCCTGTCGGGCCGACACGGTATGCGGTGGTCCCGCTTGCGCGGATGCGGCCGTGCCGGCTTTGTGAGCAGCGGGTTGATTTGCGGTTGCCTTCTTGTCTTCCGCCGCATTCGTGAGCGAGAAGTGCAGAAGAAGAATCGTCGAAAGCGCGCTTGACCACGTCAACCGAAACTTCATGCAGGTTAGTCCCAGTTAAGTTTGATGCCCAGCAAGACCTGGCGCGGATCTCCAAATCTCCAGGGATAGAAATATGCGCCATCCATCCTTCGCCATGGATAGATTACTAGGTTGTTCGGGTCATAGTCGCCGTACTGGAAGGTTTCCCCGCTGAAATTGTTGTAGACCCGGCTATCCGTCGATGGGTTGCGACGATTGAGCACGTTCGTGACATCGAGCGTCAGGAGCAAGTTCAAATGTCCGAAGAGCATGAACCCCTTGTATACTGTGAAATTGACGAGAGACGAGTACGGACCATCCGAGGAGTTGTGAAGATATAGGTCGGCAAGGGACCGGTTCGTATTGTACGGAGTGTACGGGAATCCGCTGCCGTAGCTCCAGGTCACAGAGATGCCCCAGTTGTTCAAAGGGAAAAGGCCGAAGAACTCGTAATCGTCCTGCGGACCGACCCGGTAGCTCAGAAACAGATTCAAGGTATGGTTCTGATCCCAGTCGAGCCTGGTTTCCCTGGGGAGCTGGAACTGCGGCTGGTAGACCGCGGCGTATGGGCTCGATGATCGGCCTTTCGCGACCTGGAACGAGTATGCGATACTTCCCGAGTAGTGATTCGAGAGCGTCTTGTTCAACGTGACTTCAAATCCACGCGTGCTCGCGTAGTCCAGGTTCACGAAGAGGTTCGTCGGCAGGCCCGGAGGCCCGGCCGGCGCAAGCGTTGCATAATCATAGATGTCCTTGTAGAACCCCCTGATGCTGACGGACATGTCCTCAAGAAATTGGTCGTCGAATCCTGCTTCATACTGGACGGTCTTTTGTGGCCGAAGATCCGGATTGCCGATCCACCCCCCGGGCTCGAGCGTAAACGGATCGCGGAAATACTGTCCCCGGTCAGGAAACTGGTAGAAATGCCCGTAGTTGAAGTAGAACACCAGCGCCTCGGTGATGGGATAGCCGAGAGAAAGCCGCGGGCTGAACCACCCGTGCGTCAGATACCAGAGCAGTGAGCTTCCATTGCTCTTGTGCTGCGGCCACTGTGCGGTGAGATTCGTTGCAAGCTCCCATTGCGTGACCCAGTCAGTCGCGAAGATTTGCTTCCCCGGATAGAAGAAATCATACCTGATCCCGAGGTGAATGTTCATTCCCTGATATTCGATATTGTCCTGGAGGTAGACGTCTCCGCGATTCGTGTAATTGTTCAGCACCCACCGGTAGAGGCCATAGCCCGGATACTCCCCGGCAGGATGCTGACTCGTGTTCCTGTTCTCGGCGGTGGGAAACTGGATCTCCGTCGATTGGATGGCTTCGTAGTTGAATTCGGCGCCGATCTTGACCAGGTGCAAAGGATGCAGCTGGCTCTGAAAATCCGTTTTCGCGGTATAGACTGTCGTGAGGCTGTGTGACCATCCCTGGCCAGTGCTGAGTTCTCCGAAGGCGTCATCGTTGGGATCGGTCTGGCTGGTTGCCCAGGAGTACTCGGGAGGTGTCAGGATGCCGATACCGTTCTGGGATTCATTGGAAAGCCTGCCAAGCGAAACCCGGAACAAGGAGTTGTAGTCGGCCCCGAAGAAGTGATTGTACTGCAGGATGGTCTGTGACGAGATATTCTGCCCTACGCCCGACGAATCTCCCCGGAACTGCCAGTAGTGATTGTACCCCTGGCTCGTCCCAAGACTTGTCCGGTAGCTGAACACGATCTGGTCCGGGGTTTCCATATCGTATTTCAGTTTTGAATCGAACGTGAACCTGTTGTTCAGGTAGTCACGATACTTGAAGCCGAGGCCGTCGAAGAGCTTTCCGAAGAAGCCGCCGAACTGAACCTTCCGGGTGAGAGGATGATAATACTCGTTCTCAGCAAACATCCAGGCCCCGTCACTCTGATTGAAGTCCGTATTGATAAAGAATGTAACCTTCCCGGGCAGAGAGACCCCGGCCAACGGCAACAGATGTGACGTGATCGGCTCCGGCCCCCCCACGCTGAAGGCGGTATACATTTCATTGAAGGAGTTCTCCATGAACCGATCGCTCCGGTATTGGAACGAGCCCGTATATTTGTCCGAACCCGACTTCGTGATGATGTTGATCACACCGGACTGGGCGTTCCCGAACTCCGCGTCAAACCCGCTGCTGGAGACCGTGACGGATTGAATTGCACCGGCGGAGACTGCCAGCCCGGAGGCTCCTCCACCCAGGTACCCGCTCTGCACGCCCGAATACAGTTGCTGCAGCTGCGAGTTTGCGTCGTTTGTAGCAAGGAGCCCGCTCGAGCCGCCCAGGATGTCGTTCACCGGAACGCCGTCCACGAGATACTGGATTTCATTCGCCCTCCCGCCACGTAGGAAGAGGCTCCCGCCAAGCTTCACCACCCCGGGCTGCAGAGCCATGACATCTTCCACCCCCTTGGCATTGGGGATGACTTCGATGGTCTTCGAAGAGATCGTTTGCTCGGCGGCCGTCGCCTGAGCGTTGACCATCGGCTTCTTCCCTTCAACCACCACTTCACCCGTGGTCACACCGATAGACATGAGCTTGAAGTTCTGGGTCACCGACTTGTTGGCGATGATCTGGAGGTTTTTGACTTCGACCGTCTGGTAGCCGATATATGTTGCACGGATGGTGTATTCGCCGGCCGGAATGCCGATGATGGAAAACTTGCCGTCCACGTCCGTGCTCGCTCCGCGGTTCGTCCCGACAATGATGACATGGGCTCCGGGAAGTCCCTGTCCGTTGGAGGCATCGGAGACGATTCCGGTAAGCCTCCCGGCGTCCTCGGCCCACAGACCTGTCGCAGAGAAGAGGACAGCAAGCAGCAGTGCTACAACGGCAAGAATGAAGCGCATTGTATCCGCTCCCTCGTGTAAATGACTTATTCGCCCGAATCTTGCAGCGCCTTCGTCAGGATTGCCAGTGCATCGTCGGGCTCGACGTAGTACAGCGGGAAACCGAGGTACACCACGCTGTATGTGATGCCCAGGTATCGA
>JAGDMJ010000443.1 GCA_017860555.1 Bacteroidota bacterium | reverse complement strand
AAAAGCTGGCCTGGAACGAAGTCAATGTGATGGGGAGTGCACCGCCGGTGACACGCATGTTATCGAAATAGACATTCCTGTCGGTGTTCACAACCACGAAGATCGTAAAAATTGAATTGCCAAGCTCGGGGGGAAGAGGTGCCGAGAAAGGCTGCCACCATATCCCCAGATCTGCGCTGATAGTCTTCGACAGGATTAAAGTGTTATTTGCGAACACTTGCAGTGAACCGGTCGCAGACAGGCCGCGCAGCGCGTCAAACGTGAAGACCTCGAGCCCGCTGAAACCTCTGCCCCGGGCGTCGACACTCATGAACAGCGTATCACGGGCATCCCTTTCGCTGCTTTGCACCAGTCCAAAGAAGGAGGACGTCGTGAAGCCGGGGTTGCCGTTCACGCTGTTGGTTCCCCAACACCCATCCCCGCCCACATATGTGTGGCCATCGGGCGCCAGAGTGAACGCGGCAGGGTTTGTCCAGTTGTAAAAATACGGAAATGAGGTGACTGGCGTCTGTGCGCTGCCCGTTGCCATCCACAGCGTCGACGCTAAGATTACCGCCAGCGATTTCATCTGCATATCCCCCATGGAATCTTTGAGCACTCAAAAGTAAACGTGTACCAACGCAGCTTGATGGAGCTGTGTTAAGATATCACAGTAGAAGCTCGTTTCTGTTGACAGCCGTCACACGTGTGTAACAATCTGACCGTCACTGGTCAGAAGTGCCTTTGGTGAGATGTTTTCGCGGACAGGGAGTTCCACGATGTGCATACATGGGCAAAAATTGGGAAAGCAAGTGGATAGACTCAGCAGTGAGGAGGAGAAGCTAGGTCGAGGATAAAGCGAAGTCGGGGCCTGTGGTCAGATCCAACGTGCCACCGTAGGCAAGAAACGTACATCAATCCTAGCAAGTGACGTTCAAGTGTCCCTTGGGCAAAGGGGTCAGATTTCGGATCTGAGGGTCAATATCAGAGTGCCCTTGCTGGAAGTGGAAAGACTTGTGCAACAGGCGAATCTTTGCGTATCACTCCGCCGGCTAAATGGCCGGGTTCCGGTGCCGGATGCTCCCGCCGGTAGCGGATGCCGAAGAATTTCCTATCGGTACGGCGCATGTAGGGCGTGAATCCCAGTCTCATGAAGCTTTTGAGCGAATTTGTGTTCCATGTCGGGATGAAGGTCACAATGCGACGAACCCCAGCCTCACGTGCGATTTCAAGTATCTTCGCAGTTGCACAGGGGAGGAGGCCGTTGCCCCGGTAGCTCGGCATCACATACGCATGCTCGATCATCGCTTCATCGGGACGCAGATCGGGGTACCATGCGCCATAGACCTGGTGGAGCCTATTGTTCTCCGAGAACGGTATGAGCCACTGGAGAAAACAGGGCTTCCCGAGACGGCTATCCTCTACCACGTAGCAAGTCTGGATCCCGGCGTTCAGCATGAAAGTGCGCATCGCTACGTCGCGCCGTTCCCGTCCGGTAAGGCCATCGGCTTTGATGTCAAAGAAGTCGGCTGCATCTCGCGGCTCCACGGTGCGCACGGTGAGTGCATATCTGCGAAGATGCTCGCTTCGGAATGATCCCAGTTCGAGCCTAAGAACCATCATGTCCGCCACGCCGAAGAAGGTCTCCCACAGGAGTGACAGTAGCGTTTTGTATTGTCCACGCCGGAGCAGGAACACCGCTGCCTCTAGACGGTGGGCGTAACCACCGCGTGCGGCGGGCGCGTTGCCGTCCAGATGCCCGGGTTCCCCCATCGAAGGAGCCGGCTTTTTCATCGATTCTGACGCACTGGCCGTATTCATTGATAGTATTCCATCGTTGACAACAGGATACCCCTTTTACTTGTTAGACGCGGTGATGCAGCGCACACAGAGGATAATCTGCCTGTGCCAAGCGACATCCGGCCGGTAGCCCGGCGACGGAATCACACGGAGTCCAATGCGATGAAAGCACGGTCGAGGGGAATATGGCGAGAGTCCGGCCTATGGATGCCCCCCGGAGGTAAGGGACAAAGAAGGGCTTGATTGGACTTCAGCAACTTTGCGCGTGATCTTTCCTGCCTGAGTCCTGGGAATCGAGGCAACGAACTCAACGATTTGCGGAACCTTGTAGTCTTCCAGATGCTTGCGGCAGAAGCTCTTCACCTGTTGGACCGTAAGGAGCCGCTTTTCCCTGATGACAATCTCCGCTTTGATGGCGTACCCGAGCAGAGTATCCGGAATCCCCAGGACCCGGACTTCCAGTATTTCCTCCATTCCGTACAGAACGTCCTCCACCTCCACCGGACTGACTTTCTCTCCCCTGCTCTTGATTAGCTCATCCGAGCGGGCAACGAAGTGGAAGTAGCCGTCGTTGTCGAGCCGGAAGAGATCGTTGGTACGCAGCGTGTTGTCCCAGGGAGTCTTCCCCCGGATGAGAGCCCGATCTGTTCCCTCCGGGTCTTTCCAGTATCCTTGCATCACCGTGGGCCCGTGAACCATCAGCTCGCCCGTTTCTCCGCGACCGAGCCGGCGTCCATTAGCATCCTGAATCCAGAGTTCAACGTTGCGCATTCCTGTGCCGATGGATGATGTGCGGGTCAACACTTCGGCAGGAGGAAGATAACTCGTCCGTAAACACTCCGTGAGTCCGTGCATCAGGTAGAGCTTCGCTGTCGGGAAGACCTTTAGGAGCTTCGGTACCAAAGCGACTGGCAGCGCCGCAGCAGCATTCGTGACATACCGAAGTGTTGAGAGATCCTCGTGTTCAAGGCCACTGAGCCGGAGGAGAATCGCAAGAAGTGTCGGGTTGCCGGCAAAACCGGTCACCCGTTCCTCTTTGATGCGCCGGATGAAATCGTATGGGTAGGCCATTCCCTTTTCGAGCACGATGCATCCACCGGTGTAGAAGGGCACCAGAACCTGCAACAGGCCATAGCTGGACGCCAGGGGTAGAACAGAGAGGATGATATCCCGATCCGTGTGTCCGAGATACTCGGCGATTGGGTCCACCGCGGCGTGAATGTTGCCGTGCAGGAACGTGACTCCTTTGGGTGTACCGGTAGAGCCTGACGTATATATGATAGCAGCAAGATCCGTTGGCTCCAGCCGACCATCAGGAGCCGGGTGCCCCATCGCAAAGATCGACTCCAGGCTGGCCGGCACGGGTGTTATCCCCACATCCACCTCTCTCTTTCCTGTGACGATGAGAGCCGGGCAAAGCGGCAGACAGAGCTCGAGCGATTTCTGCAGAAAGGCGAGTCTTTCTGCGGAGGAGACAATGAATTTTGGCTCGCAGCTGCGGACAATGAAGGAGAGACGCTCCGGTGGCGCTACGGGATTCACAACGACAATGCATCCCCCCGCACGGAGCGTGGCGAATATGGCGATGACTGCTTCGGTTGAATTTTCCAGAAAGACCGCAACCCGATCACCCCTTTTCAGGCCTTG
>JAGDMJ010000442.1 GCA_017860555.1 Bacteroidota bacterium | reverse complement strand
CGAGGCCGATCGAGAGCGGAAGGTTGACGATCGCGGCAAACACTCCGTATTTGCCTTCGAAATCTGTCCTCCCCATTCCGGCCGCCAGGGCACTCGCAACCCCCGTGGAGATATTGAAAAAATAGCCTGCAGCCAGGGCGACAACGATCGGTACGGAATCGAGGAATTCCGGACCCATCCAGGCCTTCATGATGTCGTCGGCAAAAAAGCCGATGAAAGCGAACAGCGTGCTTGCCGCAATGCCGGTGTACTTTGAAGCACGGTGGTACAGCAGGAGGAGCCTTTCCCGGTCCTGCCTGGCATCCAGCTCGGATGCCGCGGGAATGAGCGCGGAGACCGTGAGAAACGCCATGGAGCGTCCGGCACTGCAGAGTTTCGCCCCAACATCGTAATAGGCCGCCGTCACAGTCCCAAACATGCGCAGACTCACGAGACGGTCGCTCTGGAAAAGAATCACCTGTGCGAGTTTGCTTGCCTGCAAGTTCAGGCCAAACCTGAGAAAGCGTCTGACCATCTCCCACCGTGCGTACACCCCTCCAAATCGAATGCCGGGAACGAGACGCAGGCCCATGAAGCACTGCGTCAGTGCCGTACATGTAAGGACGACCAGGCTGTTCAGGATCAGCCCCCGCACTCCCCACCCCATACCCAGCACGAGAACCGTCCCGCACACGTTGACCAGCTGCCCTCCGATCATGATGTAGGCATTCAGATCCATCCTCTGGATGCCGGTGAGTACCATGCTCAACGGCGAGAGGATGTTTGCCAACACAAAGATCAAGACTCCGATCCTGAAAACGAATACACCATCAGGGAGAAGCGCGGCAGTGACGCCAAGAGCAGCAAGGAGTGCCTCTCCAGAGAACCACGCGATTCCAAGCAGGACTACCCCGACGACGACATACATCAACATTCCGGTATTCACCAGCTCCGAGAGTGAATGGCGATCGCCATGCGTGTGATATTCGGAGATGTATTTGACGAATGCCGTGCCAGTCCCCAGGTCAAGCAATCCCAGGGTAGCGGTCAAGGGCCCGACGATGGTCCAGATACCGCCATACACATCTTGTCCGAGCGAATGCACGATGAACGGAAGGATGACGAGATTCGCTCCGAAGGCCACCACGAACCCGAGAGAGTTCGTGAGCGTGTTCCGCGCGATCGTGCGTTGCGTCGAACCACTCATACGTCAGCCACTGCAAAGAGTCGGAAATAGAACCTCGGCTTGAGGAGGCCGAGGCGTGTGAGACCTGCGCCGAGGAATCGAACCGGCTTCCACGGCATGAGGGCAAGCGGGTTGATCCCATCTCCTGCCTTCACGTCCACCCGGGGGAAGTGCTTTTCGAGAAGCCCTCGCAGCGAGTCCGGTGTGAAAAAATTGCGGTGATCGAGGTCGCCGAAATGCTCATACAGCAACCCCATTCGCTGAAGATCCGTGATCCCTTCGCTGTTCGGCGTGGTCATGATGACGTTCTTTCGTGCGACGCGCCGGGCTTCGCGCAGCACCCCGTCAGGGTCCGGCAAATGCTCGAGCACCTCGAAGAGCAGAACGGAGTCGAACGATTTATCCGGAAACGGAAGAACATCCCGATCCACCACACAGGCATCCACGCCTCGTTCACGCGCGATTCGGACATACTCCGGATTGATGTCGGCCCCTTTGACCTGATATCCCAGAGAAGCCATGCGCCGGCTGTAGTTACCCACCGCGCAGCCCAAGTCGAGGATTTCTTTCCCGGCATGATCCCTCGCAAAGGAGATGAGCTGCCTGGCAACCTGGTCGATCGGGACGCGGTCATAAAACGTTTTTGTATCCCGAAAAACGTTCGCCCGGATATCCTCTCCGATCATGATGTCCCCTTCGTGCTCTCCCGGCCGATCAACCGAAGACCGATAAGACTCCGCGTCGCCAACGCCAACCGGGCGGCGAGTATCGGCCTGAGAATCCAGCCAGACAGTGGATGCACATATGTTCTGTAATATAGAAGAATATTGCGGTACATTTCAAGGCGGAGCTCCGGGGACGCGCGCTTTGTGCTTTGGCTCCCGTGATGGATCACTTCAACTTCCGCCAGGTAGACGATCTTCCACCCTGCCTGCCAGACGCGCATGCAGAGTTCCACGTCGTTGTACAGGATCGAGAACCGTTCGTCAAAAAGCCCCACCGCCGCAATCGTTCCCCGGCGAAGCATGAGGCAGGTCGCCGCAGGTTGCTCCACTTCCTGGGTTCGATTGGAATCGAATCCCTCCATGTTATACTTCGGCGCCATTCTGTGCAGTGACAGGTACGTGAGGACGCCGTCCATGAGGGTTGGAAAGTGACGGCAGGACCCCTGGACCGTCCGGTCCGGATTCAGGAGGCGGCAACTCACCGCCCCGGTATCGGGATGGGAACGCAGGTACTCGACCATGCGCTCCATGCTGTTGTCAACCAGGACCGTGTCGCTCCCCAGCAGAAGAACGAACTCTCCTTTTGCAGAGGCGAATCCGATGTTGTTCGCCCGGGCATAACCCAGGTTTCGATCGTTCTGGATACGTTGGACCCAGGGGAACTCAGCCGCAATCATTGCCGGGCTCTCGTCTGCGGAGCCGTTGTCCACCACGATGACTTCGAAGGAGAACGGAGGCCGGTGCTCGTGAATAGACCGCAGGAGGTTTCGCAGCAGGTCGCGGGTGTTCCAATTCGTGATGATGGCAGAAAGTACGACGGGACCGGGATTTTCGCCCTTTGCGGTCATCTCGCTCTGAGATATCGCTTGATAGCAGATGCAATGCGCGGGCTCGCCTTCCCATCTCCATACGGGTTATGCGCGCGGCTCATTCTCCGATACTGCTCCCTGTCATGCAGCAACCGCTTCACCTCATGCACGATTTTTGCCTGATCGGTACCGACGAGTTTCACTGTGCCCGCCTTCACCGCTTCCGGCCTTTCCGTATGGTTGCGCATGACCAGCACCGGCTTTCCCAGGGAAGGGGCTTCTTCCTGTACCCCGCCGGAGTCCGTCAGAATTAGGTATGATCGATCCATGAGAAAGACAAAGGCACGATACTCGAGTGGGGCGATCAGGTGCACGTTACGCACCCCTTCCAGGATTTTGCGCACCGGTCTCTGAACGTTGGGATTCAAGTGGACGGGGTAGATTATTTCCACGTCCTGTTCGGTTTCGGCAATCGCCCGGATCGCTTGGCAAATCGCCTGGAAGCCCGTCCCGAAATTCTCCCGCCGGTGTCCTGTGACCAGTATCAGCCGTCGAGAAAAATCCACTGAGGGAAACTGTCTCAAGAATCGCGGGTGGCGTGCCCGGATTGATCCCCGGGTATAGTACAAAGCATCGATGACCGTATTGCCGGTGATGACGATATGGGCCGGGTCGATGCCTTCCCGAAGGAGATTCGTACGTGATTGACTGGTCGGCGGAAAGTGAA
>JAGDMJ010000441.1 GCA_017860555.1 Bacteroidota bacterium | reverse complement strand
AAACCCAAACCGGGACTTCTTGATAAACACCATGCCGCCGTCTGTCGTTCGGAGAAAGAGCTTTGGGATCGGAACTGCGACGTTGTTGTAATCTGTACCCCAACACCGACCCATGCCCACTATGCCATCCGAGCGCTGCAGTCCGGGAAACATGTGTTCTTGGAGAAGCCTATCGCCCGAAGCCTGGAGCAGGCAGAAATCGTCCTGCATCATGCTGCGTCATCGGAAACGACATTCATGGTTGGCCATGTCCTCCGGTTCTTTCATGAGTATCTTCATCTCAAGACTCTGTTGGACAAGGAGACAATAGGTACTCCCGGAGTGGCCCGCTTGGCGAGACGTGGCAGATTTCCTCAGGGCGATCTGAATTGGTACAGTGAGTACAGCCAGAGCGGGGGCGTTATCCTCGACATGGTAATCCACGATCTTGACTTCCTGCGGTGGTGTTTCGGTGAAGTGGACGAAGTGTGTGCGGGGAACCTGATGTCCAGGGGTGTTCGCAACTCCGATTACACCCTCATTGTGCTCCGGTTCAAGAATGGGGTAATTGCTCACGTTGAAGGATCCTGGGCGTTCGAAGGAGAATTCCATACGACCGTGGAGATCGCCGGAACTTCCGGATTGATCAGCTTCAACAGTCTCGACGCAGCCCCTCTTGCCGCTTTCGTCAAGCAGTCTGGCGACAAACGCGAGAGCGTTGCCGTCCCACGCAGTCCGGTGAAGGTCAGCCCTTATCTGTCGGAGATCAGGCATTTCGCGGATTGTGTCGAACACAAGCGACCTCCTGCAATCACTGGCGCCGACGCGTATCAAGCTCTCCAGATTGCGCTGGCGGCGATGCGGTCAGCGGAAACACATGAACCAGTGAAGTTGTGATCGAATGTCCAGTAGACCCTGAGGGAAGAAAGCGATGAATATCGGAATCATGAGTTTTGCCCATATGCACGCTCATTCGTACGCCGCTTCTGTGCAGTCCATGCCTGGCGTCAAACTAGTGGGGATTGCCGACGAGGATGAACGTCGGGGGAGAGAGGCAGCGCGGACCTATGCGACAACATACTTTCCGACGATCCCAGCACTTCTCGAAGCCAATGTTGATGCGGTGATTATTACGAGTGAGAATGCACGGCACGGCGAGATGGCCGTTGCCGCTGCCGAGGCACACAAACACGTGTTGTGCGAGAAACCGATCGCACATTCACGGGCGGATGCGGAACTAATGATTGAGTCGTGCAGGACACATGGGGTGACTCTTCAGATGGCATTTCCATGCCGCTTTTTGACGGCTGTAAGGCGGGCGAAAGAGTCTCTCGACGCCGGTACGTTGGGCAAGATCTATGCAATCAACGGGACAAACCACGGACGGATGCCTGGCGGGTGGTTCATTGACCGGACTCTTTCGGGGGGTGGGGCAGTGATTGACCACACGGTTCATGTTGTGGATCTGATGCGGTGGTTCTTGAAGAGTGAGGTCACCAGGGTATATGCGCAGGTCGACACGCGTTTCAATGATATCCCCATCGATGATTGCGGGACTCTTTTCTTTGAATTTGACGACGGGGCTTTTGCCACACTCGATCCAAGCTGGTCGCGCCCAAAGTCATTTCCAACATGGGGTGATGTGACGATGCAGATCGTCGGGGAGCAAGGTACACTGTTTATCGATGCTCTACGCCAAACGGTGGCTCTCTATGAGGATGTCTCGATGAGACACCGGAATAGCTTCTGGGGGGATGGGATGGATCTGGATTTGGTTACGGATTTTGTTGATTGTGTTCGCGAGGGACGCGAACCCTCCATTACCGGCAACGATGGCCTCCAGGCCCTCCGTGTTGCACTGGCAGCATACAAATCCGCGGAGGAGCGCAGGTTTGTGCGGCTTGACGAGGTATAGGCTTCGCGCCTTCAGCTGGCGCCTCGCCGTGCCTGGCCTGTTGACCTCGTAGGGGGGATTTATTCCGTACGTCACGCGGCCTGCCTGAAAGAGTGGTGGTGTAATCCGCCGAGCACGGCACTCTTGTGGATAGGACCACGGGTTCTCTCTGCTTCACCAGGTTTCGGGATCATTTGTTGCATTCCCTGATGTGGTCGCTGGGTGTTATAGAAGGCGACGTACTCCTCCAGAATCCCCTGAATGTGCCTTGACCGTGCTCCCTCCTGATCATCCATGGTGCCCATTACCGTCCGCCCACCAATGTTGAAGGCCTGGGACTCCGAGGCTATTTTCTGTTTGTCTCCTTCAGAAAATCTGCTCGGTCGCCTGTAGTATTTGAAGACAGGCAATCTTGTGGAGGAGGAGACGCATGGCGAAAGGTGATGACATTCAGGCAAGGCTTATGGTCTTTGCCTCTGAGGTGCTGGACATCTTCGACCAACTCCCGAAGACCACCGCGGGAAGCCATATCGCAGGGCAACTGGTGCGCTCGGCTACGTCTGCGGCATTGAACTATGCTGAAGCCAGAGGCGCAGAGAGCAAGAACGACTTCGTGCACACACTCGGCCTGGTGTTCAAGGAGCTGAACGAATCGGAGGTCTGGCTGGAACTCATCCTGGCGAGAGGGATTGTCTCGGAGGTCCAGGCCACAGAAGTGCTGCAACACTGCAAAGCCCTCTGCCGCATCGTAGGAGCCAGCCGAAGGACTGCGCGTGCGAACGACGCTGGAGCCAGGAAAATGGAAAAGCCCGAGGCAGGCTCGGGCTCTTCGGGGAATTGACAATTCAATTGACTATCGTCGATAGTCCATAGACTATAGTCAGTCGGTCTGTAGCGGGGACCCGAACTTCGATCAACCTGCAACTTGGGACATCATGCGTGAACTTTCCCTGTCAGAGCTTCTTGCTCCACTTCTCCCGAGCCCGGCATAGCCAACAATTCCCATCGAAACACACTTCTTCCAATCTATTCTCAGCTTACAGAGCCGGTCCATGATCTGATGGCTCGTGACGGCTAGATCGTTGGGCCGAATGACATTTTGAAGAGGGACAAGTTTACCCCCCCGTGCGTTGTTGACATTGTTTTGAGGTTATTCTACCTTCTCCCGGAGGTTCCAGAGGTCAAATGCAACCGTCAATGTGCCGTGCCCCTCATGCCCTTGTGGGCAATCTCACCGGGTGAGCGGGTTGACCTGAGAGCGCAAGCACCCCCAACATCTCCCTCGTTGCACTCCCATCTCTCCTGCAGGCACGCCGTCGCCTCATTGCCGAAGGGGGCCGAGGGCCCCACCCATCTGCACCTGTACTATGGAAAACCTGCCATGGAAGAACTGAAGAAACGTGGCTGGTACACCTTCTGGATCATTGGATTCCTCGCATTGTCCGGTGTGCTCCACGCTCAATCAGTCCAACCGCGCTTTGAACAGTACAAGTTTGTCATCCCCACCTGCGTCTTTCAGGACTCGTCCGGCTTCCTTTGGATCGGCACTGAGGTAGGCCTGTACCGAT
>JAGDMJ010000440.1 GCA_017860555.1 Bacteroidota bacterium | reverse complement strand
TGAAGCGTCTTCATGACGAAGTGATTTCTTTGCGCGAGCAATACAAAGAGCTCCTCGCCGAGCAACGCCAGACGGAAGCATATCTGAACCAGCAGACATTGCGGGAGACCTTTGCCCGTGCGGAGAGAGAGCATGAGCGGCTCGTTGAAGAGGAGCGACGGCTTTCCGAGATCAAAAACATACGCGAGCCCGACGTGAAGTCGTTGCGAGACGTTGAAACGACGATCAGGAACCTCCAGATCAAAGTGGAGTCGCAGAAGCTTGCCCTTCGGATCGAGGCGAAGAATTCCTTCGAAGCCCGTCTCAAAACGAGCGCGGGAGACCAGCGTGTACGTGTGGAGGCAGGAGAGAGCATCAACGAGACCACGAAGGGTGCTTTCGAATTGTTGCATGCGGACTGGGCGGTTGCCGTTCGCTCTGCGACCGATGATGCTGTGGCCCTTCAGCGAGCGCTGGAAGCTCAGACCGCCAGGCACGCGGAATTATGCCGGAACCTCGTCGTGGCGAATGCGGAGGAGGCTGGCTTGCTGCAACGGTCCTATGAGGAACAGCGCACACGTGTGGAGAAAGCCAGATCCGCTTTGCAGGCGCTTACCGGCAAGGAATCGTACCAGGCCATGGAGCAACGGGTGGCCGATCTCGGCACGGTGGTCCCGGGCCGCAGTGTGAGCGTGATCAGCGAACTGATGAAACAGGTGACGGCCAAAGGAGAAAACAGAAGCAGGGATGAAAAAGAACTCCAGGGCAAGTGCGACGAATGGGTGGAACGGTATATGGATCCTGACCACCTGCTTGATCTCCTTCTCCGGCACAAGCAGGACGCGGCGGAAGCGGAACAACAGGTGCGCGCCCTTGCTCCCCTTCCGGAGGGGGTGAAAGATGCCACCGCATACGTGGCCGACTTCGACCGCAGGAAGGAAATGCTTGCCACAAAGAAAGAAGAACTCAACCAACTGTTGCTGGAGCGGGCAACATTCGAGAAGAATGAACCGGACGAGTCTCTTGAAGAGTTGGAAGACAGGCTTCGCGACCAGCGTGCACGCTTCGAATGCGCGCTCGCGGAAGGCGAGGCCTACGCCAGGATTCACCAGGAGCTTGAGCGGCTCGTGGAGACCCTCGACGCTAAAGCGTACAAGCCCCTGCAAGATCGTTTCGAATCACTCGTCGATCAGCTGACACTGCACAGGTATGAGGGGCTTCAGATGGAGGGCCCATTGCCTGTGAAGATGAAAGCGAACGACCGTGCCTTTACCTTGAACATGCTTTCCCAGGGGACGCTCGATGTGCTGGCCCTCGCTGTCCGCATTGGGATGGCTGAGTACTATCTGGATGGGAACGACGGGTTCATTCTGATGGACGATCCGCTGGTCAACCTCGATCCGGAACGACAGCACGCCGCCGTCGCGTGCCTGCAGGAGTTTGCCAGGCGGAAGCAAGCTATCATCCTCACCTGCCATCCGTCTCACGCCGAATCTCTCGGCGGGAACCTCATTCGCCTGTAAGACCCTGGTCCTGAAAGTCTTGTATGAAACAGACAGCCATCATTCTGCTCGGACTTGTCTCGGTCATTTTTGTCGCGAAGTATTCTGCGCGGCTTGGAGAGCACGGCGTCATTTCTGGAGTCTTGTATGTTCTCCTGTTTGTCGGAGTCGCGTTTGCCGCGATGTATTTCGATTCCCGCTCAAACCTCATAGCGACAAGCCGGTATATGATGCTTACGGTGGGTGGGCTGACCATCCTGTCCCTGGTCGCCGTCCTCGTCCTCCCCTCCGGAAGCCGCGTGGGAAGACTGCCCGCGATCGAAATCTGGCTCTCCGATCTTCTAGCCGGTGCCTTCCCGTATCATGCACCGAACCTGCCCTCGGGTTTTCCTGTACTGTTCCTCCTGGCGTTGCCCGCATATGCCGTGGGCAACGCGGGGATTCTGGAAGCCGCAGGAATTGCCTTGTTTGGAGCTGCTCTGCTGAAAATCGAACGGAACGGCACCCAAAACCACTGGCTGCCGCTTTTGCTCCTTCTCCTCCTTCCATCAGTATACTATGAGATTCTCGTGCGGAGCGAGCTTTTTTTCAACATGGCACTTGTGCTCGCTCTCATCATATTCACCGATGAGTGCCTGGCGCAGAAGGAAACAAAATGGAAGCTCGCTGGCGTCGCCATTCTGTTTGGATTAGTCCTCTCGACAAGATCGGTTGTTGGGCTGGCGTATGTGATATACGTGCTCTGGAGGTTTCGGAATGATCCTTTGCGCGGGATCGGTTTCACTGCAATCGTCGTCCTGACATTTCTCCTCACGTTGGCGCCGTTCGTCCTCTGGAACCCCGCTCTATTTTTTTCCAACGGTCCATTTAGCATTCAGATCGGGTATCTCCCGCTCTGGATTATCCTTCTGTTCCTCGGAACCGCAGCTGTGGCAGGATTTGCCGTTCGGGGGCTTCGGGAGGTCATCTTCGCGACCGGGCTGCTCCTGTTTGCGATGGTCCTTATCGCTTTTCTGCTGAGAGTGGCGGAGGCGGGGCTTCATTCAACGCTCTACATGGATAGGTTTGATATTTCGTATTTTGTCTTCTGTACCCCTTTCCTTCTCTTCTCGCTCCAGCCTCCGGGAGGGAATTCAATCATCGCTCTGAGGACCTGACGATGGTGATCACAGTTCTTGACGCGTATACGCTCAATCCCGGCGACCTCAGCTGGGGGCAGCTGCAACTCCTCGGCGCATGCCGCATCTACGACCGGACGCCACCCGACCAAGTCGTTTCCCGTGCGGCAGGCTCGGAGATTCTCCTGACAAACAAGACGGTGATCTCGCGGACTTCCTTGGAGCAGTTGCCGGAGGTCCGGTACATCGGTGTGCTTGCGACCGGGTACAACATCGTCGATGTTGGTTCCGCGAGAGAGCGGGGCATCGTTGTCACCAACGTTCCGGGCTACGCGACAGCATCGGTTGCTCAATTGGTCTTTGCCCACCTCTTGAACCATGTCACGGGCCTGGGTCAACATACGCAGTCTGTTCGCATTGGGGGCTGGGCTGCCTCCAAGGACTTCTCTTTCCGGGAGACTCAGCTGACAGAGCTGGCCGGCTTGACCATGGGTATCGTTGGTTACGGGCAGATAGGGAAAGCCACGGCCCGGCTGGCCCGGGCGTTCGGGATGAACGTTATCGTTGCGGGACGGGCCACCGGGAGTCTCACTCCGAAGGACGGCGTTTCGCAGGTCTCCCTGGATGATCTGTTCAGGTTGAGCGACGTGGTCAGCCTCCACTGTCCCTTGACTCCCGAAACGAAGGGGCTCGTGAACGATCAACGTCTCTCTCTGATGAAACAATCGGCGTTCCTGGTGAATACCAGCCGCGGTCCGCTTATCGATGAAGTTGCGCTTGCACGCGCGCTGAATGAAGGACGCATCGCCGGCGCGGGGCTCGATGTTCTGTCCGAAGAACCGCCGCC
>JAGDMJ010000439.1 GCA_017860555.1 Bacteroidota bacterium | reverse complement strand
CCCTCATCCGTCGAACGCAAAACCCCACCGCTGTCCGTCCCCGCAAAGATGGTGGTGTCTCTCACAGCGAGACTTCTCACGCAGTTATCTCCCAGTCCGTAATCGCCATTGGTCCAACTCGCCCAGTTGTCCGTCGAGCGAGCCAGTCCAAAAGGACCCCCGGCAAAGAGAGAAGTTGCCGATGCACTCTTGCGTTTGACGGCATGGCACAGAACTGTCCCCCTCAGTGCCGTGTGCACCCAACTCGTGCCGTTGTCGGTTGAGAGAAGTATACCGCACTCAGTTCCGACAAACAGATACTCGCCGTTGGCGGCAAAACAATTTGCCTCTCCGCCCTCAGGGCCGCTCGTCTGAAGCCATTGCGTGGAAGCAGAAGAGCACGCTAGCAGAGTAGCGAGCGCGAGGTGAACGAGAGATCTTGTCATCCTGTCCTCCTCCAAAAAGGGATATGCACCGTGGGGCTCTTCGGGGATCTAGGCGTGCGATGAAGCGTCAGCCCCCCAGGCGGCACGGCTGCACATGGAATCCTCATGCGAGTCGTCGGGGTGGGCTCTAAGGCGGAGGAACTGATACAGGGTCCAGAGCGGCGGCCCTCAGACCGGGAAAGCCATCAGGCACCGACGTCTGTGCCGGAAATATACACTGGCGGAAGCTGAAGCGCAAGGCTTTTGAGATGGAGGGACCGCGTTGTGCAATGACTCATTGAAACAGCCAATCGCTGGCCGGGCCCGTGTGATGCTCCTCTACGCTGAGGATTACCCTTCGTATCTGCAAGAACTATCAGCAGTCTGCTTCGGGTTGTTTTCCTATGATAGTTGGGGGCCACATAACTCAGTAACGTCATCTCCAAGTAACGTTACCTTCTTCGTTGCTTTTCCGCCGCGGCTTGGGGGGATCCAAGGGATCTCCCTGAGGATCCACCAGGAGTGGATCTGATCGTCGATTGACTTCGCAGAGTCGACATGTCCTGTTCCGGGCACTCCGATAATGCGAACTGGCAAATGGTTGTTACCACCGTTGGGCAGTTTTGCTTTTGCTGGGGGCGCGCCATCATGGAAAACAAAAACTCTTTCATGCAAGTGTGGACAAAAGAAAAGCGGCCCAGGTGATGGAGGTCGCCTTTCTTATACATCGGATGGTCAGTTGTTAGGGGATCAACAACAACTTTCTCGTTTCCACATAGGTTCCGGCTGTCATTCTGTAAAAATACATACCCGACGCCAATCCAGCTGCGCTGAACTTGACCTCGTGAACTCCCGCGTCCTTCTTCTCATTCACCAACACAGACACCTGTCGACCAAGAACGTCATACACCGTCAAGCTCACGCGTGATGCCATCGGCAACTCGAACTTGATAGTTGTGCTCGGGTTGAAGGGATTGGGGTAGTTCTGCGATAGTACACCCTGTCTCGGCGAGCTCGCCGATCGTTCTGCTGGAACATCAGTGGGGAGAGTTGTTCGAAATAGGCCACGATTTGTGCCAGCTATTAGATGGCTATTCAGGTCAAGTTTGAGTGCCCCAACCTGCAGGGACCGCAACCCAGAGTTCGCTGAGTGCCAGTGTGCGCCGTTATCCTTCGAAGCGAACACACCCTGGGTCTCCGTCGCCGCAAAAACGGCATTCTGAGCACCACATACAACTGACGTGATTGTCTGATGAGTCAGCCCCGTGTCGATTTCGGTCCACGTAAGGCCTTCAGTCGATGTCCGGAACATCCCCCCGCCCGTTGTGCCGAGAAACAAATGCCCATCAACATTTGACGCAAGAGCGTTGTTGGGGTACGGAGAAGGGTACGTCATCGCAGCCCAGCTATAGCCGGAGTCCACTGAGCGGTAAATACCAGCAAGATCCGTGGCAAGATAGATCTGTCCACCGGCACCCGCCGCAAATTGCTTCGCTCCGAAATTGACGTGCGGGAAACCGGCATTGGCCGGGGTCCATGTTAGGCCGTTGTCTTTGGACCGAAGAACTCCCCGGCCGCCTGTCCCCGCAAGGACCAAGTCATTCGGAAGAGCGATCAGGCAAGTGACAGAGGTATCGTGGAGTCCTACGCTTTCCCACGTCTTCCCCTCATCTGTTGACCGAAGGACTCCAATCCAATCAGTGCCGACCACCAACTGACCATCTGAGGTCACAGCAATCGCTTCTACCGCTGCATTCCAGAACGAACGACGGACCCAAGTTTCCCCGCCGTCGCCAGAGCGAAAGATGCTTCCGAACTCTCGATAGTCACCGCTGTAGACGACCCCGCAGTAGAGAATGTTGTTCTCTCCCACGGCGATTGCATGGATGCGGGAAATTGGCAGGCCAACGTGGAACCAGCTATTACCTCCGTCAGTCGACTTCAGAATGCCTTCGGCCTCGCAACCAGCGAAGACACAGTCACCCATGGTTGTCAGCGACAGGACTTCAGCAATGGATGACCGGACTGTATCCCACATGACACCTCGATTTGCTGTACGGAATATTCTCCCTGCCCTGCTGCCGCAGAAGATAAGCTCACCAGAACCTAGAGCCAATCCTCGGATGTCATACCCCGCGAGCCCAACTGAAAGCCAAGTGTCACCATCGTTTGTGGATCGGTAAACACCGGAATTTGTTGCGATGACAATTTCACCACTGCTACCAACAGCGAATCTGTTTATTGAAGGATAGTCTGGAAGGCCGGAATTGGCTTGTCGCCAGGAATTGCCGTTGTCAGTGGATCGGTAGACACCGCCTCCTGGGGTGCCAGCGAAGATGTGTCCCAACGGGTTCGTCCCCATAGATACCACGGTAGCATCCCAAGTGCCGACCGGCATCCAAGTTACTCCGTTATTCACTGATCGGAAGAGCGAGAGCCCACCAGCTGAAACGAATACCGTGCCACCTGGGCATGTAAGAATGGAGTACACCGTGGTATCAGAGAAACCGATCGATGACCAGGTCGTTCCACCGTCGGTCGATTGACAAAGTCCCTTCGCTTCAAGTCCCACGTAAAGCCCGCCGGCGGTGTCCACTGCAACCGCGCTCACTGTGGGTGACATGATCGAATCCCACGTTTGCCCGTCATTTGTCGTTCGGTAGAGGGCGCCTGCTGAGGCGTATGTGATACGCCCTGATGCGATGAGGTTGTCGACGTTTCCACTGTATGGTCCATTTGCCCCCCTCCAGGATATGGATTGCGGGATGCCAAGAACTGGAGTGAAGGACAAGAGCACGGCGATGAACACAAATCTAGAATTTCGTCTCGTTGCCATGGAATGAGTCCATGAGAGTGATTGGAGGTTGGCTAGAACAGGTTTTCTGGTACATTCGGGACAACGGTGATCCTCATCTGAGGTTCGATCTCGTGTTCATGTCTGAACTGCCAAGGAGTCGTTGTCGAGGGCTCTACGGCGGGGGAACAATACCAGGGTCCAGCTTTAGCGGCTCGATGGCTGGGGGAACCATCGTGCATGCGTTTGC
>JAGDMJ010000438.1 GCA_017860555.1 Bacteroidota bacterium | reverse complement strand
GGTGAACATTTCAGAACAGCGCGCGTCTCGGATCCTGGTATCCCTGGTTCGCGCCGGCGTGGTGAGGATCCACACGCTGGAAAAGCGGGACTTCTTCACGCTGGCCTACGACGTAGCCAGCTGAAGCGGTAGGAGATGAGAGCCTTGTCCCAGAATTGTGCAGGCCGGGGGCTTTGCAGCTGTAGCAGGTTAGCGGGGTGCCGCCTGGCTCTCCCTCCAGATCCTGACCAATTCAAAGATGGCGATGCCGTACGCCACGGCCGCATTCAGTGAGTGTTTCGTTCCGAACATCGGGATATCCAGCGCGATGTCGGCGGCAGCGACCACCGCCGGTGAGATCCCGGCAAGTTCGTTCCCGACAACCAGGCAGATGGGGAAGTCTGAGGGGGTGATGCAATAATACGGAATGCTGTGTGTTGTCTGCTCGAGCGCACAAATACGGGCGCCAGCCTCCCTGGCGGCTCGGACAGCGTCCAAAGGGTTCGTGAAGTGGGACCAGGGAACCGACTCTGTCGCCCCCAGAGCGGTTTTTTCAATTTCCTGCCTCGGCGGCTTCGGTGTATACCCTGTGAGGTAGAGGTGCCGGATAAATGCCCCGTCCGACGTTCTGAAGATTGATCCGACATTGTACAAACTTCTGATATTGTCGAGCAAACCGATTATTGGGAGCCGCTCGGCGGTCGATATGGCCTCCCTGGCCACCCTCTGGGCGGTGATCTCTTCTGTTCGGAGCTTGCGCATAGTGAAATCTAGCGATTTTTGGGTAATTGTCCAAAAGCCAGGCCAATTCTCCAAAGGCCAGGCCACTCTGAGGTCAGGCCTTACGGAGGTCTGGCCCCCAAGAGGCCAGACCTGCTGCAGGCCAGGCCTCCAAGAGGCCTGGCCTGAAACGCCACGTATTGCTCTTTGCTTCTCTGAAGTCGTTTTCTTATATTAAAAGTCCCCTGCAGAAGAGCCTTTTGAGCCAGAAAAGACTAGTCATTGCGATAGACGGGCCGGCGGCTTCAGGAAAAAGCACGACGGCGAAACTTGTTGCTGAGCGCCTCGGTTTTGTTCATGTAGACACCGGCGCCATGTACAGGGCGATCACCCTCAAGGTTTTGCAGAAAAAGATTGGCCCGCAGGACACCGAACGTATCGCTCGACTGGTCGAATCGACGCAAATCGCCCTCCGCAGAGAATCCGGCACCATGCGCGTGTTTCTCGACGGGAAGGATGTGACGGACGAAATCCGTTCCATCGAAGTCACACGCGCCGTCAGTGCAGTCAGTAGCCTTCGGGCCGTCCGTCAGGCGATGGTACGTGAACAGCGGCGGATGGGAGAAGCGGTCAGCGTGGTGGCGGAAGGTCGAGACATCGGCACAGTGGTCTTCCCAAGTGCGGATCTCAAGTTCTTTGTAATTGCGGGCATCGAAGCGCGCGCCAAGAGACGCCAGGGCGATCTCCTTCACCAGGGAGTGGAAACGAACCTTACGGAAATCGAGCGAGCCATCGAGGAACGGGACGCCCTTGATTCTTCAAGGGAAGAAAGCCCGCTGCGGAAAGCGGCCGATGCGATCGAGCTGGACACCTCGGACATGACCATTGAAGCACAAGTGGACTTTGTTGTTGAGCATGTCCGCAGGATGCAGAAGAAGCATGAGGCATCATGAAAGTGACGATTGACCAGCATTCCGGCTTTTGCTGGGGCGTTGTCCGCACCGTGGAGATCGCCGAGCAGGAGATGGAGAACGGGGCCGAATTTTTCTCGCTGGGGCCGGTCATCCACAACCCCGTGGAGATCGAGCGTCTGCGTGCGCTGGGGCTGGAAGTGATCGGGCAGGCGGATTTCGAAAGGCTCGGCGGCAAGAAAGTGTTGATCCGGGCCCATGGCGAACCGCCGTCCACCTACGCGGCGGCGCGCGCGCAGGGTGTCACGCTGATCGATGCTACCTGTCCCGTGGTGTCCAAGGTCCAGGAACGTCTGCGGAAGTTCTATGACAACGGCTACCAGATCGTGATCTTCGGGAAAAAAGATCACGCCGAGGTCATCGGGCTTGTCGGTCACACCAACAACGAAGCGATCGTCGTCCGGTCGGTCGAGGAGGCCGCGGAGGTCGACCCATCGAAGAAAACGGTCCTTTTTTCCCAGACCACGATGGACAAGGCGACGTTCTATGAGATCGCACGGGTCCTGAAAGAACGGATCCGGGAGTTCGAGGTCGGTACGTTCGAAGAGATGGCCATCGAGTTTCACGCGAAAGACACGATCTGCGGCCAGGTCTCGGGGCGCGACAAGAAGCTCCGGGAGTTCGCGCGGTCGAACGATGTGATGCTATTCGTGGCCGGTAAGGACTCATCGAACGGCAAGGTGCTGTTCGAGATCTGCCGCCAGGAGAACCCGAGGACGCACTTCATCGAGAAGCCTGAGGAGGTGCGCCGCGAGTGGCTCGCGGGGGCGGGCACGGTGGGGATCAGCGGCGCCACGTCGACCCCGCATTGGCTCATGGAGCGTGTCAGATCGTCTGTTGAAGAAATGTTTCGGTCATCTAATTAACAACATCACAACCACCAACCAACATGTTCCTTTGCGCGGCGAACCCGCTCCGATCCGATGACGTCGGGATGAGGGAGCCCGGAAGGAAGTCCCGTCCAAAGCCCGGGACGTTATGTTACACATCAGGAGGATGAATGGCTGAAGAATCCACAGTTCTCAACGAGAGTACCACCGCGACGGTCGTGTCGCGGCGGCTGGTTATCGAAGACCACGAGTACAACGAAGCCGAGTACAAAGACCTCATGAAATTGTATGAGGGCACGCTCGGCAAGATCAGCGAGGGCGAGATCGTCAAAGGTCGCGTTGTTGCCATCGGTGATACGGAAGTCTCGGTCGATATCGGGTTCAAATCCGAAGGCGTTGTCCCTATTGCAGAATTCACAAACCGCGATGCTCTCAAAGTGGGGGATGAGATCGAAGTCTTCCTTGAGAGCGTGGAAAACAAGGACGGCCAACTTGTGCTCTCGCGCAAGCGGGCGGACTTCATGCGCATTTGGGAGCGCGTGACGAAGTCCTTTGAGACCGGTGAGGTCCTGCAAGGGCGCTGCGTCCGCCGCATCAAGGGTGGTATTGTCGTTGACCTACTGGGGATCGATGCCTTCCTTCCCGGCTCGCAGATCGATGTGCGCCCCGTGCGCGATTTCGATGCCTTCATCGGCCGGGTCATGGACTTTCGCGTGGTGAAGATCAACCACCCCTCCGAGAACGTTGTGGTCAGCCACAAGGTGCTGGTGGAAGAGGAGATGTCCGGCCAACGCAAGGCGATCATCGAGAGCCTGGAAAAGGGACAGATCCTGGAAGGAACCGTCAAAGCCATTACGGATTTCGGCGTGTTCGTGGACCTGGGCGGTGTCGACGGCCTCGTCCATATCACCGATCTTTCCTGGGGGCGCATCAATCACCCGTCGGAAATTGTCAA
>JAGDMJ010000437.1 GCA_017860555.1 Bacteroidota bacterium | reverse complement strand
CGCTTGAACTTTTCGGCCAGCTTCATGAGCCTCAGCGCTCTGCGGTACCCCTCCGGATTCGCCATCCCGAAATTCCGGAACACATTCGATTTCGTGTCCCGCCCTTTCTGATGGCCGATAACCATCACGACATGTTTGTCGAGGTGGGCAAACCCTCCCACGATGGCCCGGTCATCCTTGTAGGCCCTGTCGCCATGCAGTTCCAAGAAGCCTTTGGTCATCAGGTTGATATAGTCAAGCGTGTATGGTCGATCGGGATGACGGGCCAGTTGCACCTTCTGCCATCGAGTGAGTCCGGCATAGATGCTCTGCTGGAGTTGATTGACCTTCTTTTCGATCTTGCCGATCTCCACCGCAATGTCGGGATTGCTCGCATAGCGGCGCATCTCTTCCACCTTCTGTTCGAGCTCAACGATCGGCTTCTCGAAGTCCAGTATCATTTTTGCCACCGGCCTTACCTCCTCTTTTTCTTGAGCAACGTGAACAATGATTTGAGGATGATCTCCATATCCAGGATGAGGGATTGGTTCTTCGCGTAGTACAACCCGTACCGCTCCATTTCTTCATATTCGAGATCATCGCGCATATTGATCTGGACCAGGCCCGTCAAGCCGTAGGGTCCGAGGTGGTTTCCCGGATAGCGTTCGGCCAGGCGTCTCCCAAGCGGGGAATCGTAGTCCGGCAAACCCACCAGGCTACGCTCGCCCGCGATGACCCGCGGAAGCTGCAGGATGGTCGTCGCGGCTCCGTCGTAAGCCTTGCGCCGCCGGGTCGCCCGCACCAACCAGGTGGGGAGAAACAGGACGACGAACAGAATGCTGCCCAGGACAAGATCAAATGCGCGCTTCAGCATCAGATTGGAAGACCGGTGGATATTGTAGTCAATGTCGATCAACGGGAGCGTGTCCAGCTGGTCGATCCGGGTCTTTCCCAGAATCGCCTCGAGGCTGTTGGGCACGAGCCGGAAATTGACGTTTCGGTTCCTGCTCCGGGCCATGATGGACAGGATGTCCGTGTAGGAAAGCCCATCGGTGGAGAAGATCACTTCGCCGGCGCGTTGTTCATCAATGACCTTGCCTGCGCTCTCGATGCTTCCCAGGACTTCCAGCCCGGCGATCTTGTCGCCCACCTCCTTGTTGTGCAGAGCAATGAATCCCCGTACGTCATACCCATCATCGACTCGCGCGCGCAGCTTGCGAAGTACTTCCTGTGCGGACGAACCGGTTCCAACGATGAGCGTCCTGCTGCCAAACAGGCTTTTTCGTCCCACTTTGTGGTGGCCGTGGCGCCAGGCAAAGCGGACGATCACCCGCCACCCGGGGATGAACAAGAGGCTCAGCAGGCCGGAGATCACGACGACCGCGCGGCTGTATCCCAGGGATTTCGCAAAGTACACCGCCGCCGAGATCCCGATGTAGCCGGCGAGGACTGCAGCGCCTGCCCGCCCGATAGCATGCCGATGGTTGGTGTACCCCCCGGCGGCAGAGATGGCCAGGACCACGATGAGCGATGGCACGAACCAGACGACGGGGCTGGCACTTCTCGGGAAAAGAAAGAGATCACCGAGGTACAGATACGCACTGAAGAGCAATGCGCAATCCACCAACAGGAAATCAATCGCAGCGAGTACGAGCGGTTGCACCATGCGTCCCAACCAGGCAATGGACGCCCGGAGCAGGATTCCCACCTTCAGCATGAGCTTGACGATTCCGGAGCTGGCGAAATGCTTCTCGACAAAGACCTGCATCGCGCCATAGAAGATCCTGACCTCGTCGATCTCGCTGCGGCGCGTGCTTTCTCCTTTGAAGTGAATGATCTGTGTGCTGTGCACATAATAAACCTTGTACCCCGCTTGCTGAACCCGGTAGCACCAATCGAGGTCCTCGCCATACATGAAGAATCCCTCGTCAAGGCCTCCAATCCGCTCGTACACTTCCCGCCGAAACATCATGAAAGAGCCACTCACCGCGTCGACCGGGTATGTCTCGTCCGGGCTCAGATAGGTGAGATTGTACTTCCCGAACAGGCGCGATCCCGGAAAGAGCGCAGCCAGGCCGAACACCTTGGTGAACGCAACCCATGGCGTCGGGAAGCTTCTCCGGCATGGCAACTGAATCGACCCATTCGGATTGAGTATCTTGCACCCGGCCAGACCGGCATCCGGATGTCCTTCAAAAAACTTCAACATCACATGAAACGTGTCTTCCTGCACGACCGTATCCGGATTGATCAGCAGTAGGAAACGTCCCCGAGCCCGTGCAAGAGCGGCATTGTTAGCCCGTGCAAAGCCAACATTCTCCTCGTTCTGGATCAGGCAGACGTCCGGAAAGGAAGCCCGCACCATTTCCACGCTGCCGTCATCGGACGCGTTGTCAACGACAAAGATCTCCCCCTCCAGTCCCTCCATCGCCCGCCGGATGGATGCAAGCGCGTGCTCGAGGAACTGGCGCACATTGTAATTGACAATGACGACAGAAAGATCCATGAAAGCCTGATACGACCGTTGTTATTCTGAGGTCCCCCCAGGGACATTTCAACACTAGAGCCTACGGAAGAGGCTCTGGAACCGCAGCTTCCAGAGCATAAAAATCGCCTCGAAGACAATGTTCTTGGACATCTTGGATGTGCCTTGCCTGCGGTCGAGGAAGATGATCGGGATTTCCACAATCCGGAATCCTTTCTTCCACGCCTTGTAGGTCATCTCGATCTGGAACGCATAGCCGTTCGACTTGATACGGTCCAGATCGATCGCTTCGAGGACGGAGCGCCGGTAGCATTTGAACCCGCCGGTGGCATCATACACCGGCAGCCCGATCATGAATCGAGTATAAACATTGGCACTGTAGCTCAGCAGCAACCGGCTGATCGGCCAGTTCAGCACGCGTACTCCGTTCGTGTAACGGGATCCGATGATGAGATCATAATCCACGCTCTTTTCGAGGAAGTGCCTGATCTCCTCCGGATTGTGCGAGAAGTCCGCATCCATCTCGAAGACAAGGTCGTACCCTTTGCCGAGCGCGAACTTGAAACCTGCGACGTAGGCGCTCCCGAGCCCCATCTTTGCTCCCCGCTCCAACAGGTGTATCCGGGATTCCCCTTTCATCATGTCCCGGACGAGCGTCGCTGTCCCGTCGGGAGACCCATCGTCCACGACGAGCACTTCAATCCCTTCGGCCTGCCGGAGGACGACCGGAAGGAGCCGGGCGATGTTCTCGGCTTCGTTGTACGTTGGAATGACAACGAGGTTCCTAGGCATTGCGGTGGTCCCGGTAGAATTCCTGGATGGCACCGGTAATATAGGATTGTTGCTCTTCGGTTAGTTCCGTATGCATCGGGAGGGAGAGCACCTCTTCAGCCGCCTTCTCGGTAACGGGGAAATCCCCTTTCCTGTTCCCGGATGATGCATACGCTTTCTGCAGGTGCAGCGGCACCGGATAGTACACCGCGTGAGGGATGCCTTTCTCCTTCAAGAAGG
>JAGDMJ010000436.1 GCA_017860555.1 Bacteroidota bacterium | reverse complement strand
AGCCTCTGTACGGGACACATCATGCTCTTCGGCAATGAGGAGCAGAAAAGGCGCTATGTCCCCGGTCTGGCATCCGGGAAGGTGCTGGGCGCCTGGGGGCTCACAGAGCCCGGATCCGGCAGCGACTCCGGCGGTATGAAAACCATTGCCGATCGGGACGGAAACGGCTGGGTCATCAATGGAAGCAAATCCTTTATCACTCAGGGTTCGGTCGGGTCAACATACGTAATCATGGCGGTATCCGACCGGAGCAAGGGGAAGGGCGGCATATCAGCGTTCATTGTAGAGAGGGGGATGCAGGGGTTTTCCGTTGGCAGGAAAGAGAACAAACTGGGAATGCGCTGCAGTGACACGGCGACGCTTCTCCTTGACAGTGTGCGCGTTCCCGGGGAGAATCTGATCGGGAGACCGGGAGAGGGGTTCAAGCAAGCCCTCAGGGTGCTGGATGGCGGCCGGGTGGGGATCGCGGCGCTCTCCGTCGGGATTGCCCAGGGAGCATTTGACGCCAGCCTGAAATACGCGACAGATCGGCATCAGTTCGGTCAGCCGCTGTCGGAGTTCCAGGCGATCCAGTGGAAGCTCGCCGACATGGCGACGGAGATCGACGCGGCGCGCCTCCTGACCTACAGGGCTGCCTGGATGAAAATGCAGGGCGAGGATATCACGCTGGCGGCGTCAAAGGCGAAATACTTCGCGAGCGAAGTTGCTGTCCGTGCGGCCAATGAAGCGGTCCAGATCCATGGCGGCTACGGTTTCATCAAGGACTATCCGGTCGAGAAGTTGTATCGTGACGTCAAGTTGATGACGATCGGCGAAGGTACCTCTGAAGTCCAGAAAATGGTCATCGCCCGCAATATCCTGGGCGGGAGGTAGGATACTCCATGGCACTCATTGGATCGGTCCTTCATAAGTCGGCGACCTTTCAGAAGAATGCCGAGAACATGCGAACCATGCTCCAGCTGCTCCGGGCGCGAGGCGAAGCGGTCATGCGCGGAGGGGGAAGCGTGGCCTTCGAAAAACTCCATCAGAGGGGGAAGCTTGGCGCACGCGAACGGATCGAACGGCTGATCGATCCCGGCACCAGATTTCTCGAGATCGGGCTCTTCGCCGCGTATGACATGTATCAGCAATTCGGCGGTGCGCCATCGGCAGGGACGGTCCTTGGCGTCGGCCTGATCCACGGCCGTGAAACGGTCATCGTCGCCAACGACGCGACGGTGAAGGCGGGGGCCTGGTTTCCGATGACCTGCAAGAAGAACCTCCGGGCGCAGGAGATCGCTATGGAGAATCGCCTTCCGATCGTTTACCTGGTCGATTCGTCGGGCGTGTTCCTTCCGATGCAGAGCGAGATCTTCCCGGACAAAGAGCATTTCGGGCGGATCTTTCGGAACAATGCGGTGCTGTCATCAATGGGCGTTCCCCAGATCGCCGCGATCATGGGGCCATGTGTCGCCGGCGGAGCATATCTGCCCATCATGAGCGATGAGGCGCTCATCGTGGAAAAGACCGGCAGCGTTTTCCTTGCCGGTTCTCACCTTGTCAAGGCTGCCATTGGCGAAGAGATTGACAACGAGGAACTTGGCGGAGCCACGGTCCACAGCGAGATCAGCGGGGTTACCGATCACAAAGTCGCGAATGACGAAGAATGCCTCAAGAAGATTCGCAGCATCATCGGCAAGATGGGATCGAGGACTGGGACAGTGTTCCATCGCATCCAACCGCAACCGCCCCGACTGGACCCCGACGACATTTACGGCATCCTTCCCCTGGAGCGTACCAAGCCCTACGACATGTACGAAGTGCTCGCCCGGATCATTGATGGGGGAGACCTGGACGAATACAAGGCGGCTTTTGGCAAAACCCTCATTACCGGTTATGCGCGGATCGACGGCTGGGCGGTGGGGATCGTGGCGAACCAGCGCATGGTCGTGAGGACGCGGAAGGGGGAAATGCAGGTCGGCGGGGTGATCTACAGCGACAGTGCCGACAAGGCCGCGCGTTTCATTCTCAACTGCAACCAGAAGCTTATCCCCCTGGTCTTTTTTCAGGATGTCACGGGTTTCATGGTGGGTAGCAGAGCCGAACACGGTGGGATCATCAAAGACGGCGCGAAAATGGTCAATGCCGTTGCCAACAGCGTGGTCCCGAAGTTCACCGTGATCGTGGGCAACAGCTACGGGGCCGGCAACTATGCGATGTGCGGGAAGTCCTATGATCCCCGGATCATCTTTGCATGGCCGACGGCCCAGATTGCGGTGATGGGCGGGAGGCAGGCCAGCGAAACCCTTCTGAGCATTCGCATGCAGCAGACGCAGAAAGGGGACCGGCAACTCACGAAAGAGCAGCAGCAGATGCTTCTGGATGAGATCACCGAGCGGTATGAAAGAGAGACTGATCCCTTCTATGCGGCGGCGAGGCTCTGGGTGGACGGTATCCTGGATCCGCTCGAAACCCGCGGGGCGATTTCTCGCGGGATCGCGATGGCCTCACATAACGCCGACATTCCCCGGTTCAATCCGGGCGTGATTCAAACCTGAGGCCCACAACGGTGACGCGACGAGCGCTCCGTCAGCTCACGTTGGCAGCCCTCCTGGCGGGTGCTCTCAACTGCCAGGCGAGGGCACAGGAAGAGTACCCGGTTGCTGTTTTTGAACCTCCGGAGGAAATTCCCGAGGCGCTGAGTTTTTTTGCCCCTTTCTTTATTCCAAAGATCCTTCAGGATGAGTACCGGCTCAAGGAGTATATCCTGGGAGAGGAGTTCGCGGAATTCCGGCGTGTGTATGGCGATCGTCAGGCGGTCGACGCGATTTTCAACCGCGCGCTTCGGCTTTGCTGGAACAACACCGGAGAGGCGCTCATTATCTGCCTCCTGTCGACAATGGATCATCGCTCATTCGGAGTGGATCTGCCGTTGATTGGCGATTTGATCTGGGTGCCTCTCACGTCTGAATTCCCCGATGAATTTGACAAGCGGCTCAATGCACTCCCGACACAGCTGTATGCCGACACTCCCCCCGGAAAGGCAGGCGACAGGGACAAGCTTCAGCATTTCTTCGGCTCCGCATTCCTGACGATCCTGACGGAATCCCCGGATGCTGCGCACCGGTCTGCTCTGTTTATTGAATGGGGAGAGGAACGGTTCATCGTTGACGGCCAGAATGATGGACGGGATCTCCGGGCCGACTGGCAGGGTCAGCGGTTCGGGCTGGGCCTGATGTCGAACATCCGGGTGCTCCCTTCCGCCTTCCTCATTCCCTGACGTATTGATCAGGAGAAACCATGAAATCGATTCTTGTAGTTGATGACGATAGGGAGATACGGGCCTGGCTTCAGAAGACTCTGGAGTACCGTCAGTACGAGGTACACCAGGTGGAAAACGGCCTTGCGGCGCTTTCCCAACTCGAGGCCATGGCGGTGGACCTGGTCCTGCTGGACATCAAGATGCCTGGCATGGACGGCCTTCTGGTTCTGCAGAAAATCAAGGAGAGA
>JAGDMJ010000435.1 GCA_017860555.1 Bacteroidota bacterium | reverse complement strand
AATCTTCGCTCCGGCGCCTATCTCCAGGGAACGGCTCTCGAGAAGAACGGCAAGAGCCCGGAGGTCACGGCAGTCGACAGCATTAACGGCCTTTCGCCTGCCATGTGGAAGGGGGTCCCCGAGTTCTCACGGCTGGAGGTCGTCTCCCCGGACGAGACGCTGCGGCTGGAAGGGCCTGGATGTGACCGCGCGATGCGCGTGGTCGAGTTGTTCTGCCCCATCGGGAAAGGGCAGCGGGCCCTGATCGTTTCCCCTCCCAAGGCCGGCAAGACTATGCTGCTCCAACAGCTGGCCCACGCCGTCAGCACGCTGAATCCCGGCGTCGAACTCCTGGTGCTCCTCATCGACGAACGGCCGGAGGAAGTCACCGACATGCGCCGGTCCATCACGGGCGAAGTGTTTGCTAGCTCGAGCGATACTGACAGGGGAAACCAGGTGCGGCTGGCACAGCTGGTCCTCGAGTACGCGAGACGGAAGGTGGAAGTCGGAAAAGATGCCGTCATCCTCCTTGATTCATTGACGCGCCTCGGGAGGGCGTTCAACATCCATCAGAAGAGCAGCGGGCGGACGCTGTCCGGAGGGGTGGATATCCGCGCGCTGGAAATCCCCAAGCGGATCTTCGGAGCCGCCCGGCGGATCGAGCATGGCGGATCGCTCACCATCATCGCCACCGCGCTGATCGAGACCAACTCCCGGATGGATGAACTGATCTTTCAGGAGTTCAAAGGCACCGGCAATATGGAACTCGTTCTCGACCGAGATCTGGCAAACGAACGGATCTTCCCCGCCATGGATCTCGGGGCATCAGGCACACGCCGAGAGGAACTGCTGTTCGGTCCCGCCGTTGCGGAGCACCAGAAACTCCGCCGTTCCATCGCCCGGATGTCGCCCAGGGATGCCATGCTGAGCGTCCTGAAACTGATCGAGCAGTATCCGACCAACGATCTCCTTCTCGCAAAACTCTAGCACGACCAAGCCGAAAGGACAGGGACATCCATGAAACTCCGCATCACCATCCTTGCATGCGCTGCCGGCATACTGTTGGGGTCATGCGCCCCCCGACACCCTGAAGATGTTCAGCAGATCGACAGCCTGCGCACCGAGGCGGAGGCGCTGGTCAGGGCTCAGGCCCTGATGGGCTATGAAGCCTGGGCGCTCGGGAAACCCTCGAACCAGGATTCCCTGTACAGGGAGCATGGATCCTTATTCACGCTCGAGAACATTGCGCTCGCCCGGCGCACCGAGGAAGTGGAAGAAGACCCGGTGCAGAAAAAGCGGTTCACGTATTTCCGGCGCTATCTCACCTCCGAATTCCTTGCACGCCACACGGCTCCGCTCACCGATCAGATAGCCAATGTCGAGGCGACCGCAACCGTCCTGGTGAATGGAACGTCGGTGCCGTACCGCGAGGTCGCCAGAATGATCTCCAACGAACGTATCCAGGCAAAACGCGCCGCTCTGTACGGCGCAAACGATTCTGTTCTGGACTCGCTCAACATCATCTTCGCGCGTATAGGAGAGGAAAACAAACGATCGGCCTCCGAACTCGGTTATGCCTCGTACACGGCCATGGTGGAGGATCTGAGAGGTTACTCGATCACGAGCATGAGACCGATGGCGGAAGAGGTGCTGGCTTCGACCGATAGCCTCTACCTGGATCTGCTGAATGAAATGCTTGCGTCCGAGCTCAAGCTTTCGCCCCAATCCTTCCACCGTTTTGACGTCACCCCGTTGTTCCGCAACCGGAAGTTCGATCGCTACTTTCCACCATCATCGATGATGCCCGTCGTCACCGCCGCCTACAAAGGGCTTGGCGTCGATCTGACATCCCAGCGGAATCTGACCATCGACGCTGAAGATCGACCTGAGAAGAATCCCCGCGCTGTTTGCTTTCCCATCAGGGTTCCCGACGATGTCCGGCTGAGCATCAAGCCGATCGGCGGGGTAGATGATTACAACGCGCTCTTCCACGAGATGGGCCACGCGCAGCACTATGCAAACACGCGCGAGCATGCGTTCGAATTCAAATACACCGGAGAGCCAACCGTCACAGAGACTTTCGCTTTTCTCTCGGAGTACCTGCTGGCCAATCAGGCGTGGCTTCGGATGCACAGCAAGATGCCGACGCCCGTCCTGAAAGAGTATGCGCGGATGGCAGCATTCCAGCGCCTTCTCATGGTGCGCCGTTACTGCGCGAAGATCCTCTATGAACTCGACCTCCATGGAGGCTCCGACAACGCTCCTTCATTGTACGCCCAGATCCAGTCACGAGCCATAGGATATGTGCCTGTGCCTTCCGATGAGAAGCGCTATCTCGCCGACGTCGACCCGCTCTTCTACGCTGCCGGCTATGTGCGTGCCTGGTTCCTCGAAGCTCAGCTCAACGGCAAGCTCACAAAGGATTTCGGGACAAATTGGTTCGAGAATCCGGCCGCAGGGAACCTGATCCGCACGCTGTGGCACAACGGAGACAGGCTGAATGGCGAGGAGTTTGCGGCCGCTCTTGGTTTGGGCGCGATTCGACCCGAGGCATGGTTGGATGAGATGAAGGCCCTGGTTCTCTTTTCGACACGGTAGGTTGCGGGGTACCATGGCTGAATCAACTTTCTCGTTAGCTACCCCGGCCAACTTCAGTTTCTGGAGGACGGTGTTCAGCCACGGGTGGTGCGAGCTTCCCCCTTTTTCCGTCTCCACAGGGCGACGCCAGATGGAACGCACATTGACGCTTCCACGGCGCATGCCTGTGCATTGTATTCTTCAGGAGGATGGGAGCAATGTCGCGGTGACCGTGCGCAGCTACCGGCCCTTGACCCCCACCCAATGTGAGCACGCAGCTTCTCAGCTTCGTGCCTGCCTTCGGCTCGACGAGGATTTTGGGCCGTTTCACGACGCGGCGCGTCGCTACCCCGAGTTCCGCTGGGTCTGTGAGACCGGATCCGGCAGGCTCCTGCGTGCTCCAACCGTCTTCGAGGACGCAGTGAAAATGCTGCTCACGACGAACTGCACTTGGCGTCTCACCACGATCATGGTTGCCAACCTTATGCAGGCTGTTGGGGAACGGTTTGACGAGGAGCACCGGGCCTTTCCCGCGCCTGACGCAGTCGCCTCCCTCTCGGAACGGACACTCAGGACTCGCATCAAAACCGGGTACCGGTCTCCTTACCTGCTCCGAATGGCACGCGATGTGGCGGAAGGAAAGCTGGACATGGAATCCTGGCGGACGTCCACCCTTCCGACCCCAGAACTGTACGAGGAGATCAGGAAGGTCAAAGGGGTGGGACCATATGCCGCGGGAAATCTGTTGAGACTCCTGGGGAGGTGTGATTACCTTGCCCTGGACTCCTGGGTCCGCCAGCAGTTCTTCAAGATCCACCGGAAGGGAAGAATTGTGAAAGACATCACCATTGAGCGGCATTATGAGAAATTCGGCATATGGAAGGGACTTTTCTTCTGGCTTGAGATGACGAAGGAGTGGCATGACGAGGGAGGAAACACTCCAATTGG
>JAGDMJ010000434.1 GCA_017860555.1 Bacteroidota bacterium | reverse complement strand
GGCAACCAGCCTGTACGTGTTGGGATTACTGGCCGCAGCGGCAATGGCTCTGGTCCAGGCCTCATCCGCTTCCGTCTCACGCCCCGCCCTGTACAACACAGCGCCCAGAAGGGTGCGCAGGCTCAGGTCATCAGGGGCCGAGTTGAGCCTAGCAGTGATGAGGCCGATTGCCTCGTCATATCGTTTGAGCGCAAGAAGGGTTCTTTGAACGCCGTCGAAATACATGAAATTCGATGGGGCTTTCGCCAGCAGCTCCTTATAGAGCGCCGCGGCTCGTTCGATCTCACCCGCCTGCTCCAGGCTTTGAGCCAGTCGAAACTTTGTTGCTGCGTCAGGCGTTTGAGAAAGAGCGGAGCAGGCCAGCACGCCTTGAAGGAGTACGGCAAGGCAGAGGGTGCGGAAGAGAGGTGAATGGCGATGCGTCATAATCTTCATAACACCTAATATATCAAAATCGGTCCAGAGAAACCTCGACGGGGCTCTCAAGACGGGCTGCTTGAAAAAAGAGCCCCGATTCCGTACCTTGGTGTTGTGAAGAAGCGCAAAAACATTGCCATCCTTGGATCAACGGGCTCCATCGGCCGGAGCAGTCTGGAAGTCATTGCCGCATGTCCGGACAGGTTCCGGCTGACTTATCTCACCGGGCACCGGAACATTGAGCTTCTTCAAGAGCAGGTCAGGCAGTTCAAGCCCCGCGCTGTTGTTGTGCGAGAAGAATCCAATGCCGCCCTGGTGCGCGAGCGCCTGAACGGAGAAACCGAGGTTCTTTCGGGGGAGAGAGGCCTTCAGGAGGTCGTCAGCCGCGATGACGTTGACATCGTCATCAGTTCGCTTGTCGGGTTTGCAGGGCTGAAGCCCACGATCTGGGCGCTGGAGGCAGGGAAAGACGTCGCCCTTGCCAACAAGGAGACTCTGGTGACCGGCGGCGAGGTCATCATGAGGAAGGTGCGCAAGAACCGTGTGCGTCTCCTTCCTGTGGACAGCGAGCACAGTGCGATACTTCAATGCCTTCAGGGGGAAAAGCCGGAAAACGTCGAGCGCCTGATCCTCACCGCCTCCGGGGGGCCGTTCCTGCACCTGGACAAAAAGAAATTCTCGACGATCACCCGTGCCCAGGCCCTGGCCCATCCGACGTGGAAGATGGGGAGCAAGATCACGATCGATTCGGCCACGTTGATGAATAAGGGCCTTGAAGTGATCGAAGCGCACTGGCTCTTCGGCCTGCCGGCCGAGAAGATTGACGTGGTCGTTCACCCACAGTCCGTCATCCACTCCATGGTGGAGTTCGTGGACGGGTCGATCAAGGCACAACTCGGAGTGCCGGACATGAAGATCCCAATCCAGTATGCGCTCACTTATCCGGAACGCCGGGCCGCGTCGTACGGAAAAGTGGACTTCGCTGCACTGGGGCAGATGACTTTTTTTGAGCCGGACCGGAAGAAATTCCGGTGCCTCGGACTTGCTTATGAAGCATTGCGTGCGGGTGGTACGGCGCCGGCGGTGCTCAATGCGGCCAACGAAGTGGCGGTAGGATTGTTCCTGGAAGGGAGATTGCGGTTCTCTTCCATTCCCGTGCTGATCGAGAAAGCGCTGAGCCAACACAAGCCTGTGCATCACCCCCGGCTTGAAGATATTGTCCGAGCCGACAAGGAAACGCGGGATCGTCTGCGAAATGAGCAGTTCACATAAACCGAAGCGACTGTAGGAGCACATGCAATACATCTTTTACTTTATCCTTACCCTGGGCGTGCTGGTGCTGGTGCATGAGTTGGGGCACTTCCTGGCTGCCAAGTTTTTCAAAATGCGCGTTGAGCGCTTTTCCATCGGCTTCCCGCCACGGGCGTTCGGAAAACAAGTTGGCGAAACGGACTACTGCATCTCATGGATCCCGATCGGCGGATATGTCAAGATCGCCGGGATGATCGATGAGAGCTTTGACACCGAGTTTTTGGGAAAACCACCGGAACCCTGGGAATTCCGGTCCAAGCCGATCTGGCAACGGATGATCGTGATATCCGCGGGCGTGATCATGAATCTCCTGCTGGCGGTTCTGATCTTCTGGGCCATCAACTACATCCAGGGGAGCGCGGTCCGGGAAACGACGACGATCGGTTATGTGATCGAACAGAGTACGGCAGCGAATGCGGGCCTCCGGGCCGGAGACCGCGTGCTGGAGATCAACGGCACGCAGGTCCGGAACTGGGACCAGCTGCTGAGCGATCTGTACATCGAAACCATGGGGACGGATGTCACGATCACCGTGGAGCGGGGAGGGGAGCAACACCAGGTGTTCGTCGCCCGCAGTTCCATCCCGGAGCCGAACGAGGCCCCCTTTGGCATCGTTCCGGACCAGACCCAGATCGTTGTCAACAGCGTGGAACCCGGCAAACCGGCCGACCTGGCCGGGTTGAAACCCCTCGACGTCCTGGTTGCCCTCAACGGCACCCCGATCCGGTATACGGAAAAAGTGCGGGAGATCGTCCAGGCAAACGCGGGAACTCCGCTGACCATCGAGTGGAAGCGGGGAACCGAGGCGATGAAGGGGACGGCCACTCCCACGTCCGACGGCAAAATTGGCATTTCGTTCGGGGCGCAATACGCGGGCCCCGTTACGCGGATCAACTACACGTTGCTGGAGGCGCTTCCGAGGGGGGTGACGGACATCGTAAGCGTCAGTGGACTGTTCGTCCAGCAGATCTGGCAGATCATCACAGGAAAGACTGCTTTCAGCCAGTCGGTCGGCGGGCCGATCAAGATCGCTCAAATGGCCACGCAATCGGCCGAGATGGGCCTTCTCACCTACCTCGGGTTCATGGCACTGCTTAGCATCAGCCTTGCCGTCCTGAACATTATTCCATTTCCGGCATTGGACGGCGGACATCTGCTCTTTCTCATCTATGAAGGGATCTTCAGGAGAGAAATTCCGGTCAAGGTGAAGATGGGCCTTCAGCGCGCCGGATTCGTGCTCCTGCTTGCCTTCATGGCCTTCGTTGTCTACAACGATATTCTGCACTTCTAGTATCGCTTCAGGTCGTTCAGTTAATCCTTTTGACTCAAGGAGAATGACCTGAAGCGGCGCCCCTTCAATCCGCTTCGACGGATCGTCAGGAATGCGAATTGAGACGACCGTCAATCTCCGATGTGCGTACTTGTGTTCCTTGTCACGGAAAGAGACGCGGCAGATGCTCTTCTTAGTCTCAGTGAGGTCCATCTGCCAGGTTGCAACAGTTAGGTCCTTTTCGTATCATTCGACGTCAACCGGCAGTTATCAGGCTCAAAAGGGGGACACAATGAACAAAGCTGTGGGAAAATCTCTTGGAAGAAGGGGCGCCCTCCGGCTCTTTCTTGTAGGGCTCCTGCTCCTGCCAGCATTGCTGGCAGCACAGGAAATCCAGGTAACGGCGCTGACCGCTCCTGTCACCACACTGGGCATTGGCGATGTGGATTTCATCAATTCGCCCACGCCCAAGTGGCTCTTCACGATCGATATCAATACGGGGGGCCG
>JAGDMJ010000433.1 GCA_017860555.1 Bacteroidota bacterium | reverse complement strand
TTTGCCTACCTCTACTTTGGAACCGGTGCGGCTGGTCCTGCGGGATGGGCCCTGCTTCCGGCCCTGGGTACGTACCGGCTGCCGCAGATCATCTACAATATTGCCACCGACCGGACCACACCGTACGTGGAGCGCGAAAGAAAGCGGGTCCGCAATGTGATCCGTTTTGGAAAAGAACGGAACCCTCCCGTCTACAAGTATACATATGTCACAAAAGATTACGGCATTGGTTCCCTGCAAGGCGGAATCCTGCAACCGATCCAACAGCATACGTGGGGCGTGCGCTACGTGTATGGGAGGCCGTATACGACGATCTTCGGGCTGCATCCCTACTGGTCGGGCACCGAGCTTGGCATGTTCTTCCCCGAAGACATCAAGCCTCTCATGGCTGACGTTCTCGCGTCGAAGGGAACGTACAACAATCCGGACAAATGGACCGGTGGATCGCCTCATGAGCGCACGTTCCAACACAAGAACACGATTATTGTACTCTATGATATCCCTCCTGGCACGACAAGCGAACACATCGACGGCTTTTTCCCGCGAAACCTTGAGCAACGCAGCGTGGATGCATCCGGCTGGATTCTCTGCAAAGCCGGCGACACCTATGTGGGCTGGTACCCGCTGCAGCCGTGTGAATGGACCGAGGAGCATGAGCTCGTCGGTCAGGCAAAGAATGTGGAGGGACGCCCACAGGATACCGTCGATCGATCGCTGGAAACCGGCAACTGGCGTCTCCGCAGCCACAAGCTTCAAAACGGTTATGTGGTAGAGGTGCGCTCGAAGGATGAGATCGGAACGTTTGAGAAATTCGCGAAGGCTCTCCGTTCCCGCATCCCGAAAGCGACGCTCCAACCGGCACAGGTCTCCGTTGAATACACGACGCTCGGGAATGAGAAGATGTCTTTCAGCTTTCCTGAGGGAAGGCGGCTGAACGGGAAACTGGTAGACCTCAGGAAGACGCAACTGTTTGAGGGACCCTTTCTCAACGCCGCCGTGGGGAGTGAAGTGCTGGCATTGACGTGCAGGGGAGAACGAATGCTCCTGGATTTCAAGCGGGGGAAAATCATCACTGGGACCGACTGAGCATTTCAGTTCAGTTTGTGTTCCGCATCCTGTGACACTTCGGACCCCACTGTTACCCGGGGAATAACATGGATCAGCGCGCTGCTTATCAGAAAGAAGATTCCCTCGACCCGATCGAATTCCGCGACCTCTTGATCGATTCCACACTGGGAGAGAGGCGGCCTGTCGGCGATTCGGAGCGCATGGAGATCATGGTCCGGAATGCGAATCTCATCGTCACTGCCCGGATCGACGGGCTTCTCGTCGGCGTGGCACGGTCCCTTACCGATTTTGTCTACTGCACCTACCTGTCCGACCTGGCCGTGCGCAGGTCATTTCAGAGGCAGGGCATTGGACGAGACTTGATCAGGCAGACAAAGCTACTCGCTCCTCAGGCAAAACTGGTTCTCCTGTCGGCACCTGCCGCCGTGGACTACTATCCCCGCATCGGCATGACCAGGCATGAGCATTGCTATTGTCTGGATGATGTCTCCGCACTCCGGTAGGCGATGCCATTTCCGCCGATTGACTTTCCCTCCTCCACCTCGTACCTTACGATCATCACGTCATTCATAGCACTGGAGGTACTGGGATGGCCTACACCTACGAGCAATTGAGTGAGATGAACGTGGCACAGCTTCGCGAGATCGCCAAAGACGTGGAGCATGAAGCTGTTCATGGATTCAGCACGATGCACAAAGAGAAGCTCCTTCCCGCGCTCTGTACTGCCCTCGGAATCGAAGCGCACAAGCACCACACCGCTGTCAAAGGCTTCAATAAGGGATCCGTGAAAGCGGAGATCCGGGCTCTGAAGAAACAGAGAGACGCTCTTGTCCCGAAGGAGCACCCGAAGGAATACCGGGAAATTCTTCGGAAGATCCATGAGAAGAAAAACAAACTCCGCAGGATGATCGTCTAGACACCCCAACCATGATTGAACCGCTCCGTCCAGCCGTGCGGATGCTCAGCGATGCCCTTGCGAGACAGATCATCGACGAAGCGTTCGAAGTCCTCGCGAAGACGGGCGTTCTTGTGGAAAACCGCGAAGCTGCCGCTCTGCTCCGCGACCACGGTTCCGCCGAGGGGCCGTCCGGCCGGATTCTCCTGCCGCGCGGCCTTGTTGAATCGTCTCTCGGCAGTGCCCCCGCAACGATCAGGATGTTTGATCGTTCGGGAAACCACTCCCGTGTCGTCGGAGGAGACGAGGTTCACTTCGACCCGGGGTCGGCCGCACTCCGGCTCTTCGATCATCGGACGCAGACAGAGCGTGAGGCCCGCACGGCGGATGTGATCGCCTTTGTCCGCCTGGTCGATCGCCTGGACCACTTCCACTTCCAAAGCACGGGGCTCATCAGCAGCGATGTGCCCGAGCACGTTGCGGATGCCTACCGGCTCTTCCTATCGCTCCATTGGAGCTCAAAGCCAGTGGTGACCGGAACATTTCTGGTCGAAGGCTTCGCACCCATGAGCGCGATGCTGTCCGCGGTCCGTGGTGGCAGCGGCCGGCTCCGGGAGAAGCCCCTGGCTATTTTTGATGCTTGTCCTTCCCCGCCGCTTCTCTGGACCACGCTCACGGCGCAGAGCCTGATCGATTGCGCGCGCGCGGGAATCCCTTCCGAACTGGTGGCAATGCCCCTGACCGGAGCCACCGCGCCGGCGACCATTGCCGGGGCGCTGGTCCAACTGACGGCTGAAAATCTCTCCGGCCTGGCCATCGCCCAGTGCGCTTCCGCGGGAGCTCCTGTGATCTTTGGCGGCAGTCCTGCCAGCTTTGATATGCGCACCGGGAACGCTCCCATGGGGGCGATCGAAACGATGATGATCGACTGTGCCTATGCACAGATCGGCAAGATCCTGCACCTTCCTACACACGCTTACATCGGATTGAGCGATGCCAAGTGCGTGGATGCGCAGGCGGGATTCGAGACGGGGATCGGTGCGGTCCTGGCAGCGCTGGCCGGGATCAACGTCGTTTCAGGGGGTGGAATGATGGACTACGAGACCTGTCAGAGCCTCGAAAAACTCGTCATTGATGATGAGATCTGCGCCATGGCGTACCGATTGCTTGAAGGGATCCGGCAACGAGACAACCCGATAGCAACCGACCTATTCCTTGAACTTGGCGCACGGTCCGAACCGTTTGAATTCCTGACTCATCCCCATACGCTCCGGTGGTTCCGTGAAGAGCAATATGTCCCTCACACGGTAGACCGGGGCAAGTATGCTCAGTGGGTGGCACAAGGAAAACCAACTGCTGCCGGGCGGGCGCATATGCAGGTGGAAGAGATCCTGGCGGATCCCCCGACGGACGGCCTGTCGGCTGATATGCGTGCTGAACTGCGGAGAATCATGCAGGGCCACGGCCTGCGGTACGGGATGGAGAAGCTGCCGATCGATAATGGGGAACCGGGTACGGGAAACTGACAATGCTGGAGGCTCGCTGGC
>JAGDMJ010000432.1 GCA_017860555.1 Bacteroidota bacterium | reverse complement strand
GAAAGCGAAGTATCCCAACAACTACGCCCTTTTTCTCCCCGTTAATATCGAGTTCGCGCCTTCGGTCATTCTGGGACTGCAGCAGGGTGCAACACTCCTTAAGGAAAACAATACGCGAGGAAATTTCAGCGGGAAAGAATACATCGAGGCAATGCATGCGTTTCACAGGTTCTTTGTGAACGGCTGGGCTCCCGCCAAGCCGACGCAGCTCGTGAACCTGTATCAGTCCTTTGCCGAGGGATATTTCACAATGTATATGACTGGTCCGTGGAACATCGGAGAGTTCAAACGGAGATTGCCAGACACGCTGCAAGATGCCTGGATGACCGCCCCGCTTCCGGGGCCGAACGGCGACATCGGAGTTTCGCTGGCCGGCGGCTCGAGTTTGGTGATGTTCAGATCTTCAGAACATAAATATGAAGTCTGGAAGTTGATTGAGTATCTTTCCGAGCCGGCACAGCAGCTTCAGTTTTACGAGATTACCGGAGACCTCCCCGGACGATTGGAGGCGTGGAGGGATTCGGCGCTCGCCACCAACAAATATGCTGCTGCCTTCTTTGAACAGCTCAAGCATGCCGTGCCTACGCCGAAGGTGCCGGAGTGGGAGCAGATAGCGCAGAAGCAGCGGGAGTACGCGGAGCTGGTCTCGATGGGCGTGCTCACTGTGGAACGGGCGATGGCCGAGCTCGACCGTCAGGTAGACGTCATACTGGAAAAAAGGAGGTGGCTGGTCTATGGCCAGTAACCCGGGAGGGCGGGCCGCATTGTTCTTCGTGAGCCCGGCGTTGCTGGCGATCGGGATTTTCTTTTTTGTTCCGGTGATCGCCGCGCTCCTGCTCAGCTTCACCGACTTCGATATCTATTCCCTCGGGAATTTCGCCTACGCTCGCTTCATCGGTTTGAAGAACTATCTGCAGCTTGTCCAGGACCCAGTCTTCTGGAAGGCGCTGAAGAACACACTGTATTTCCTTCTTCTTGGCGGTCCTCTGTCGATTGCCGTTTCCCTTGCCGCAGCGCTGATGCTGCAGTCGAAACTGGTGCGCTTCAAAGGGATCTTCCGAACGGCTTACTTCGCGCCGGTTGTTACGACGCTTGTGGCCGTGGCGGTTGTGTGGCGATTCGTCTATCATCCCCGGTTCGGCATTCTGAATTATGTCCTCTCCTGGTTCGGCATCTCTCCGGTGGACTGGCTGGGTGACCCGAACTGGGCGATGCCGGCCATCATTCTGATGGCGGTCTGGAAGAATTTCGGCTACAACATGATCATCTTTGTGGCCGGACTTCAGACTATCCCGGACGAGCTCTACGAGGCGGCATCGATCGATGGGGCGGGAAAGATGCAACAATTCGTCCGGATCACCATCCCGATGCTTGCTCCCACCACGCTCTTCATCAGCGTCATCACCATGATCGGCTACTTCCAGCTTTTCGCAGAGCCGTATGTCATGACCCAGGGAGGGCCGCTGAACAGCACGTTAAGCGTCGTGCTTCTAATGTACCAGCAGGGCTTCCGGTGGTGGAACATGGGGTATTCCGCGGCGCTGGCGTTCGTCCTGTTTGCGTTCATCCTTGCAGGCTCCGCCATCCAGTCCCTTCTGCAAAGGAGGGTCGCGGCATGATGAGACAGGTCGGGAAGATCCTCCTCTATGCGATCATGATCGTGGTCGCGGGCATGGCCCTTGCGCCGCTGTTCTGGATGGTATCGGCCTCGTTCATGCCAACGGGACAGGCGAATACGTTCCCGCCACCGTTTCTGCCAAGACAGGTCACGTTCGAGCATTACCTGAGTCTTTTTACCCGGCTCAATCTGGCGCGCTACCTTTTCAACAGCGCATTCCTTGCGGTCTCGGTGACGCTGATCTCGCTGGTCATCAATTCCATGGCGGGATATGCCTTCGCGAAGTACCGGTTCCGTGGCCGTGACGGTCTCTTCAAGCTGTTGATTGCCTCCCTCGTGATTCCTGCTCAAGTGACCATGCTTCCACTCTTTCTTATGTTGAACAAGATGGGAGTGATCAACAGTTACGTTGGCGTGATTATCCCGGGCATGGCGAGCATCTTCGGGATCTTCTTGATCAGGCAGTTTGCGATGTCTATTCCCGACAGTCTGATCGAGGCCGCGCGCATCGATGGCGCGGGCGATTTCCGAATCTACTGGTCGGTGATCCTGCCGCTCTGCAAGCCGGTACTGATCACGCTGGCGGTGTTCACGTTCATGGGGACCTGGAATGATTTCCTCTGGCCCCTTATCGTGATGACCGACGATGCCATGTACACTCTCCCCGTCGCCCTGGCAAACCTCTCGCTCGAGCATGTGCAGGACACCGAACTGATGATGGCAGGGAGCGTGATTACGATAGCACCGGTTTTGATCCTGTTCGCTGCGGTGCAGAAGTATTACATAAGTGGGATAATGGCCGGAGGATTGAAGGAGTAGGGGCGAGCGCCGGCTCACCATTCACCAGTGACCGTTCACCATTCATACTTCGGTGTTCGCAATTCACGGTTCGCGGTTCACGGTTCGTCCCGCTTTGTTGGGAAGATCCAGGCGAATGGGTGATCCGAGAACCGAGAATCGTGAACTGAGAATCCCGAAGTATGAACACCGAACGCCGACTGGTGAATGGTCAACAACGGGGGACCTCCGAGTTTTTGCGTTCGTCTTTGTCCTGCTATCTCGCTATATTCTCTTGTGACTCCATAGGTTTTGAAGCCTTTTCAATGACCCGCTTCCTCTTAGCAGTACTCATTTCTCTTCCGGCTACTCTTGCGTATTCTCAGTACCGTGACGTTGGCTCTCTTCCCACCGACACCCTTGCAACCGTCGGCACACGGGCGGTCACTGCCCGCGACCTCATCGAGCGCATTGAACTGATGCCCTGGCAGGGGAAAGACAAGCCCAGCCAGATGGACAGTGCCAAGGTCAGAGCGTTACAGAGCCTTGTGGCCGAGCAGATTCTCTCGATGGAAGCCGCCGTGCAAGGGATCGTGGACGACAGCACCTTCCGCATGCTCTCCAGGAATGTGGAGAAACTCATGGTGCGGGACGAACTCTACAAACGGGAGGTGCAAGGGAAGGTTAGCGTGAGTTCCGACGAGATCAGCCAGGGGCTGAAGCGCTTTGCACGCCAGGTGAAAGCGCTGATGATCAATGCCGGTTCTGAAGCCGAGGCCGCCGCTCTCTCGAAGATGCTCAGGAGCGGAGCGCGACTGGACAGCCTTACGAGAGCGAGGAAGCTTGTGATCGATACCGCCAGCGTGAAGTTCGGCATGCTGGAGAAGAGCCAGGAGGATGCGGTCTACAGTCTTAGCTCCGGCAAGCCGGTCTCCGATCCGCTGAACGTCCCACGCCTTGGCTGGGTTGTGCTTCATTTACTGGACAGCTGGCCCGATCCCGAATATTCAAAGCTCTCCCAAGCTGATAGGCAGAAGGTGGTGAAACAGAAGACCACGAGGCGGAAAGAAGCCGCGCGCGCCTCCGTCTATGTGGCTGATGAGCTGGCGTCGCGCCGTG
>JAGDMJ010000431.1 GCA_017860555.1 Bacteroidota bacterium | reverse complement strand
CCGCATCCTCGGCACTCGGTACAAAATCGCTGCCAACCTTCTGCCCGTCCTTTCCCTGGTACACCTTCGGGATCATCAGCATCATGAAGCGCATGACGGTAGCTCCTGTAATGTTTGCGATTGATTTTGGGTTCAATAAGTAGTCGAATGGGATCAGCAGAAATCGACAGTCCCTGATTCTCCCGGTGTCTTTTTTGGGGGGGCCGGGAATGTCGATGATCACCGCCTGTTTTTGGCAAAGAACACCATCGGTGCAATCAGCTAACAATACGGAGTACGTCCAGGTTCTCAGCGCGGTGCCCGACAGAGGAAGGGTCTTTCGGGAGAGGTAGAAAGAGGCGCAACGCCTGTTTTTTCTTGCTTCTCCGCTCCCCATCGGTTAATTTGTTCGATATCCACATTCTAGGTGCCCATTGGAGAGACGCAGATTTCTCAAAGTAGTCGGCACAGGCGCGTTTGGCCTTGCCGCCGGCCGGCTCATTCCGACCTTTGACCCTCTCTTTGCAGGATCGTTGCCCCAAACGCCCAAATACTGGGCCTGGGTCACAAGGCAGTTCAATCCGTCGGTCGATGGCTGGAAGCGGCACTTTGCCCTGATGCGAGAGTCGGGGGTCAATGCCATCCTGCCGGAGATTTACGACAGCCGCCACGCGTTCTTTGAAAGCAGCCACCTTCCTGTCTCCGAGGACCGCCTTGCGAAAATCCTTCCGTTGGCCAAAGCGGAAGGCCTAGAGGTTCATGCATGGATGTGGTCGATGCCGTGCAACGTCGAGGAGGTGGTCAAGGATCACCCGGAGTGGTTTGTGGTTAACCGGAAAGGTGAATCCGCAACGGAAAAACCGGCTTATGTTCCTTATTACAAATTCCTCTGCCCATCGCAGCCGGGAGCACAGGAATTCGTGCGGACAACCGTGAAGGAGCTTTCGCAGATCGATGGTCTCGCCGGGGTGCACTTCGATTACATTCGGTTCCCCGATGTGATCCTGCCGATCGGCTTGCAGCCGAAATACGGTATCGTGCAGGATCGCGAATACCCCGAGTACGATTATTGCTATTGCCCCGTTTGCCGGCGCGACTTCGAACAGGAGACAGGCACAGATCCGCTGAAACTTGCCGACCCTGCCGAGAGTGATGCGTGGAGGCAGTTCAGATACGCCAGGGTCAGGCATCTGGTCAACGATATCCTGATCCCTGTTGTGCACGAACACAAGAAGCTTGCAACCGCGGCGGTGTTTCCCAATTGGGAGAACGTGCGTCAGCAATGGTCGACGTGGCATCTTGACGCGGCGCTGCCGATGCTTTACCACAAGTTCTACAGCAAGGAGATTGACTGGATCGGGGAGCAGACGAAACTACAGGTGGAAAGAATGCAAAACCATGCGCCGATCTACAGTGGGATTTTTGCCTCCCACTTCAACTCCGATGAAATGCCACAGGCCGTAGAGACAGCACTGAAAGCAGGCGCCAGTGGGGTGGCTTTGTTTGCCTCTCCGTTGATGCGAGAGGAACACTGGGAAGCGTTTGCGAAAGCGACAAAGGTGAAATGAACTCACCACCCCCTACCCGGGACCAAGGGGGGTGGTTACCCAGGTAGTCTGCTATGGTCCAGCACCGTGTGCCTGATGTGCGTCCTCCTCCACGTGTACGTCACGTGGATCAGGCCATCCTCCGATTGAATCACCGCAGGATACGAGAATTCACCCTGGCCTTCTTCCAGAACGTGCGGCTCGGTCCAGGTGTCTCCGTCATCGAGCGAGACAGCCAGGTGGATCACATCTCGCCCCTGGACGGTGTGGTTATAGATGAGAACAAGCCGCCCGTCCCGAAGCTTTGCCGCATCAATACCCGCATTCGGATTAGGGAGTCCTGTGGGCTCAGCCGGACTCCATGTGCGCCCTCCATCTTTTGACGTTGACGAGACGATGCGCCCCACCCGCTCGGTCGAGCGCATGAACATCCGCACCTCGCCTGTTGAGGTTTCCCAAAGCGTCGGCTGAATCACCCCGAAGGCTTCCGAGGGAAGGGCGATCGGCCCATGTCTTGTCCAGTTCTTGCCCTTGTCCGAGCTTCGCTCAGCCCAGCATGTCCAGATCCGGTATGGCGCATCGGCCGGCGAGTCCCAGCGATACCCCGCTTCCACCGATGTCCCGGCAAGCCAGGAACCATTCGACAATCGGATGGGCTTTGCGCGAATTGGACCCAGGAGTCCCGCAGGCAGGTATGCAGCATCGCTCCATGTTTCCCCCCCGTCGTCCGAAGTACGCCAGGCTCCTACCCATTCACGGGGACTTGGCCCCACTTTGTAGAACAGCCATGTGCGGTCGCCATCCTGAAAGAGCACCGGATTCCAGACGGGGATGTCGGGCGTCTCGGTAAGGCGCGACGGCTGCGACCAGGGCTGGCCTGGTTGCTTCCGGGAAGACCAGATCTCCACGTCGTCATTTCCCTCGTTTGTGCCGCCGAACCAGGCCGCAAGCAAGAGCCCGGGGCGTGGTTCAACGATCGTTGAGGCATGCGCGCTCGGGAATGGCGCTTCAGAGTAGATGAACTCCTGCGTGAGAACAAAGTCACTTTTCATGGGTTTCGAAGCTTGAGCGGCGGCAGCCGAAGCCACCACGAGCACGCCTATGCCAAGCAGACCGATGAAGTTGGCCAGCATTGGACCTCTCCTATCAGAAGCCATAAGCGATGCCTCCGGAGAATTAGAACTTTCCTGCTCTTGAGAACACCGTCCCGATCCCGGCACCGATCGCAATGCCGATTGCGATGCCTGCTCCGATATTCTCCATCGCACTGCCAAGGGCAACCCCGATCCCTATGCCAATGGCGAGTCCCGCGCCCATCTTGCCCCAGCGTGCAGAAGAGCCGTCGTGGTCTTTGTGTTCCTGATCCATGGATTTCTTTCGTGATGATTAGCGGCTGCTCTTTTTTGCCAATGCAACGGCCTGCTTTATCAGCTTGCGCAAGGTTGGCAGGTGCACGTCCTGAAGCGTATTGATGTAGAGACACCCCATGCCGGCTTTATGCTTGCCGAGTTTTTTCAGCAGGTCTTCATGCTGCGTAAATCCCGTCATGACATAGAGCGTCAGGTTTTGCTTGCGTGGGGAGAAGCCGGCGACAAACCAGTCTCCTTCCCGTCCGCTCTTGTAGACATAGTGGTAGTCTCCAAACCCCACGATGCTCGTGCCCCACATCTTCGGCTCCGCCGCCGTCGCATCTCGCATCAATTCTACGATGGTCTCGCAGTCCTTTCGTCGTTGTTCGTCCTTGATGCTGCCGAGGAACTTTGTGACGCTTGCATTGGTCGCTTTCGTCTTCAACTCTGCCATTTTCGGGCTCCTTATGGATTGGTAGAAAAGTGGAGCACGGGAGTATGTTTTCCGTTGTCGGATTCCATCGCATAGAACGCCGCATTGACCGCACCCAGCGGTTTGATGGCAAGTCCCACGGTCCTGCCGTCAAGCATCCTCTGCAGGACGGGACGTGATATGGTGATCAAGTTTTTCCCGCCCCGGGTG
>JAGDMJ010000430.1 GCA_017860555.1 Bacteroidota bacterium | reverse complement strand
CGCCGATGGTCTACGAACGCGCCGCCAATTACGTGATGGCGCTCAAGCGGGTGAAGAAGATCTTCGATCCCAACAACATTATGAATCCGGGCAATCTGTGCTTTTAGGAGGCGATGATGCCAACAACGAAAGTAAATTTGGAAACAACCGATCTGAATAACTACCGGTACGACATGAGCCGGTGCATCAAGTGCAAGGGATGCTACTGGGTCGAGCACACCTACATGCCCGGCGTGAAGTTCAGCGTCCGCTGCCCCAGCAACTACTGGAACGATTTCGATTCCTACGGGGCTTTCGGAAAGATGAGAATCGGAACCGGACTGGTTGAGGGAAAACTCAATTGGACCCCCACGCTGCTGGAAGTCGTATATGCCGATCCGCTGTGCGGAGCCTGCGATGTCGGCTGCAAACGGAATCTCGATCTCGAAATCGAACTGTCTCTCGAAGCGATGCGCGTGAAAGCGGTGCAGGACGGCGCGGGCCCGATGCCTGCCCACAAGAGGATCGCGGAGAATATTGCCGCCACTCACAACCTTTTCGGGGCGCCCCACGCCGACCGGAGGAAATGGGTGACCAGCGATATCCGGATAGCGGAGAAGGCGGATGTGCTCTATTTCGCCGGATGCACGGCGTCCTACACAAACCATGAGATCGCCCAGGCGACCGGCAAAATCCTGAACGCTGTAAAAACGCCCTTCATGCTGATGCCGGATGAGTGGTGCTGCGGAAACACTCTACAGTCCGTCGGGATGCTGGAGGAAGCCCGCGAACTGGCCAAGCGGAACATCGAAGCAGTTAAGAGCACCGGGGCCAGGAGGGTGCTCCTGTCCTGCGCCGAAGGGTACAGGATGTGGAAGGTCGAATATCCGAAACTTCTGAACATCGCCACCTCCGATCTGCCCTTTGAGGTGATCCACCTGGTGGAGTTCGCCGACGAGGCGCTGAAGAGAGGCGACCTGAAGCTGACAAGGCCGGTGAACACGCGCCTGACCTATCACGACTCCTGCAGCATCAGCCGGCTTGCAGACCCGTGGACCCCCTGGAGCGGCGAACGCGGCTGGATGGGAACCGTCAGCCCGCCTCTCAAACGGCGGCGCGGCACTCAAGGGCTCTATGCCCAGCCCAGAAACGTTATCGGGGCGATCCCCGGCGTTGAATTTATCGAAATGATCCGGACCAGGGAAAATGCGTTCTGCTGCGGCGCCGGACGTGGAACAAAAGAGGCCTTCCCGACACTCGCTTCCTCCTCAGCGAAACACCGGTTGGAAGAGGTGAAGGAAATAGGAGCCGAAGTCCTGGTTTCTGCATGCCCATGGTGCAAAAACAACTTCGCCCAGGCAGTCAAAGAAGACGGCAACGGCGTGAAGGTGATGGACTTCTCTGAACTGATTCTTGCATCGCTGGACGCATAAGGAGGAAGTCATGGCCATAGTAAGAGAAGCATACAAAGCATTAGAGGCTGTCGTGGGCGCCAGGTACCTTTCGGATGACCCGGTGATCTGCGAAGGATACAGGTCCGGTCCGGCAGGGTATGAAGCAGGCACAGGATATGAAAGAGTAATGACCAAAATCCCCGGCGCGGTGATCATGCCGAAGACTACCGAAGAGGTGCAGAAGATAGTCAAGATCTGCAACCGCTACACGGTTCCTTATGTTCCCTACAGCACCGGCTTCTACGGGCCGCGTTCTCACCCGCACATCGAGAACGCGCTGCTCGTCGATTTGAAGCGTATGAACGACTTCGAGTTTGATGAGAAGCACTGGTACGCAGTGGTCGGCAGCGGCGTGATCTACTCGCAGTTCCAGGAAGAATGCCTGAAGCGGGGCGGATACGTCGTGATCGGCGGGGGCGGTGCACAGGCTTCCGTTATCGCCAACCTGATCGGTGACGGGTGGTCGCCGCTCAGCCACAGGATCGGGCTTCCTCACAGGCGCATTCTCGGGACAGAAATGGTATTGCCGGACGGCGAGATCGTGAAAATGGGATCGCTGGCAGTCGGCGACGACTGGTTCTGGGGGGACGGCATCGGCCCCGACCTGAGAGGACTGCTGCGCGGGTATACAGGGCTGCGTGGATGCTTGGGTATCGTCACCAGGATGGCGGTGAAGGTGCTCCCGTTCCAGCCTGAAAGGCTCCAGCCCACCGGCATCGCTCCCAACACCACTCTGGCTCTGCCGGAAAAACGCGTCAAGTGGATCAACTACATCATGCCCAGCAAAGAGACCCAGGTTAAAGCCATGTACGAGATAGCCAAGGCGGAGATCGGCGGGGCTGTGACTAAAGTGCCTTTGTTCTGGCGCGCGATTGCCAAAGCGGAATGCAAGGAAGAGTTCTGGGATTTATGGTTGAAGGAAACACGGGAAACGGTTGCCAATTTCCACATCGTGCGGGTTCTGCTCATCGGGTTCACCAACGAGGAGCAGCTCACGTATGACGAGAACATCCTGAACGACATAATGATGGAACTTGACGGGCAGCCGCGGCGGACCAAGCCCAGCGACGAATCCTGGATCAAGAACGCGGATTCGGCCGGCATGTGGCTCATGTGCGGCTCCTATGTTTCAGTGGATTACGTCATCGAGACGATGAAACAGGCGACGGAGCATGGTCCCGTCTATGCCAAGCTGAAGGAGAAGTATACGCCTCCACTCATGCCGGACCATGGGGACCCGGGCTGGTTCCAGAGCTTCGAGCTGGGATACCAGGGCTACTCCGAGTTCCTTATCTACTGGGATCAGGACGAGGACACAACCGGAGTCGATCATTTCTATCTTGAAACATCCAAGATGAACATCAACCACCGGTTCTACACGGCTCTCATTGGTCCGCACCAGCCGATGTATCTTACCGGCCCGAAGTACGGGCCCAACTACCACGAGTGGATGCTGAAAATCAAGAACGAGCTGGATCCGCTCTGGGTATGTCATCCTCCCGTGCCGTTTGCCCACGATGAGTTTGTGGACCGCGCGCCCTGGATGCACGAGCTCAAGACATGGGAGAGCCCCAAGGAAATGCCATATCCGCCGTGGCTGAAGCAGGCTATGGCGGCTGAGACCAAAGCCTTCAGGGCGAGTATGAAAAAGGCCAACGCAAAAGCCAAGAAGTAGCCTGCAAACCGCTTCACAATGCGGGATACAGGATCCCCTCTGTATCCCGCATTTATGTTTAAGGGTTGTGTTTCAAAACATGATTTTGCGCCCCGGAGGGGCGCAAGACCCATAGCCGAGGGTGAGCGAAAGCGAACCCCCGGAACTGGAAAATGGAGAAAAGAGCCCCGGCAGGGGCGAAACAATTCTGTCTTTCACCCTTTCAGGGCGCCTTTTTATTCGCATCCATACCGGGGGCTCGCAAAAAGCGCTCGCCCCCGGCTAATTGTCTTGCGCCCCTCCCGGGGCGACTTAGCTTGAAATGGTTTTGCAGCAACTTCTGCCGCTCGCCCCTACAAATCGAGGCAGTGGCCCGCCAAAAAGATTTCTTGCCAGGTCAGGTCATTTTCTCTGACGATAGAATCTATTTACCA
>JAGDMJ010000429.1 GCA_017860555.1 Bacteroidota bacterium | reverse complement strand
TCGTGGGTGCGCTCATCATGACCGTGATTCGCTCCGGTTGCTCCCAGATGGGATTGCCGAACTGGGTCCAGGAAATCGTCACCGGCTCGATCATTGTCCTGGCGGTGGCGCTCGACAGGCTGAGGCATCGGAGAGCAGGATGAGGTCAGCAGCCGGGTTCAAGACGCATGACCGGAGGAGAAGAAGCGAACGAGCCGGAGTTCGAGGCGGTAATACCCATCGATTCGTTCACGCATGCTGCTTCTGGCTGCTTGGATCATGCGTCCTTGTCTTTCCTGACCGCCTGCACGCCCAGGCCGTCTCCTATCCCACGACACGCCTGTACGCTGAGCCATCGATGTTCCCTCAGGAACACCCGGTGGATATGCTCCGGATGCGGCTCGAAGTATCGTTTGTCCCGGAGCAGGGACTTGTCAAAGGAAAGGTGACCCATCGCTTTGCTCCGCTGCGTGAACGAGTGGATTCGATGTTCTTTGACGGCCCCGGTATCCGGATCCAGCAAGCGATGTTGAACGGTCAGCCGCTGCAGTACAGGATCTCTCCTGCCGGGATTACCGTCTACCCCGATCCGCCGCTCAGATGGAACAGCGTGGACAGTATTTCCTTCACGTACGAGGCCACCCCCCGCCGCGGAATCTACTTCGTAGGGTGGAACGACACAACCGGCCGTCGGCATGAACAGATCTGGACGCAGGGCCAAGGCATCGATAACCGCCACTGGATTCCCTGTTACGACCACCAGAACGACAAGCTGATCACGGAGACCGTGATCCGTTTCGACAGCAGCTATCAGGTGCTCTCGAACGACTCCCTTCTCTCCCGAACGGACAACCGGGATGGGACCTTCACGTGGCATTACTGCATGACCCATCCCCATTCGCTGTACCTCGTCATGCTTGGCATTGGCAAGTACGGCGTCAAGACCGTCCGCACCAAGGCCAACGTGCCTGTCCATCTCTACTTTTATCCCGAATCCCCGGACCGAGTGGAACCCACGTACCTGTACGCCGCCGAATGCATTGACTTCGTCGCTGATCATACCGGTATCCCGTATCCCTGGACATCCTATGCGAACATTCCCGTGGAGGATTTCCTCTACGGGGCCATGGAAAACACCACGGCCACGGTCTATGGAGACTTCATGTTCGTCGATCGGAGGGGATTTCTCGACAGGAACTTTGTCGACGTCAATGTGCACGAGTTGGCACACCAGTGGTTTGGCAATTTCATCACGGGCCGGGCTCCGAACATGGCGTGGCTCCACGAGAGTTTTGCAACGTTCTACCCCAAGCTTTTTCGACGGCAGGTCGCAGGGGAAGCATACTACCAGTGGATGCGCAGACAGGAACAGGAAGCAGCGTTGGAAGTCTCGGAGCAGAACCGGTTGCCGCTTGTGCATTCCCATGCAGGTGGAACCCGCGTGTACCAGAAGGGCTCCGCCGTGCTGGATATGATGATGCACACCGTTGGTGAGCCGCAGTTCCGCCGCGTGATCAATCATTATTTGAAGCATCACGCGTACGGCTTGGTCGAAACAAATGACCTCTATCAGGCATTTCAGGATACGCTGGGGCAGTCGCCATTCTGGTTCTTCGATGAATGGATCTATCGCGGCGGCGAACCGCACTTTGAGATCTCCTATAAGGATATTACGCTCCATCCCGGAGAGCGACGCCAGACCGAGATTTTCGTGAGGCAAATCCATCCTGTGGATGATCTCGTGGGCTACTTTACCATGCCGATCATCTTTGAAGTACATTATACTGATGGCGCCTTCGACCGGGTGAAGGAGACGATCAGCGGGCAGGCAGATACGGTGGTCGTTCGCAATCCGGGAAAGCGTGAGATCGCCTACCTCCTCTTCGATCCGGGGAGCCTCGTCCTGAAGAAAGTGACGTTCTCCCGATCGTTTGAGGAACTGAGGCGCCAGGCGCTTGCGGCACCCCTGATGATCGACCGCTACGATGCAGTCGCCGCCATGGCCCCGACCGACATTGGAACCAAGCGCGAGCTTCTTGGAGAGATTTTCAACCGGGAAGAGTTCTTTTACATCCGTGCGGAGATCGTCCGGCAGCTGGCAAACGACGACGATCCGGCGAGCATCCGGGTCATTCGGAAGGCGCTGCGCGATCCGGCGGCGGAGGTCCGATCCAGCGTCCTGAAGCACACTGCATTCATTCCCACACATCTCCGCTCTGATTTTGAGTTGTTGCTGCGGGATTCCTCCTACGCCATTGAAGCGGCGGTCCTGAGCCGGCTTTCGGCGCGATTCCCGGAACGGGTGAACGAGTACCTCACGGCGACACGGTCAGACGAAGGCATCGGCAATCAAGTAAGGGTGGTCTGGCATGAAGTGCGGGCGGGTCTGGGTGAACGCGAATCCTACATCGCGCTGGCAGAGATGTGCGGCCCCTCCTATGAGTTCAGGACACGCATCAACGCTTTTGAGGCCGTGAAGCATTTGAACTATCTTGACAGGCACATCGCTTTGAACCTCATGGATGCAATGCTCAGTTCCAATTCCCGACTCCGCGGACCCGCAACAGTGACCGTCCAGTATTTCCTCGATCAGACAGCGCACAGAAAGACCATGGAGCAAGCTTTTAGCTCTGTCAACTGGCTCTCGTGGCAGAGAGAAATGCTCACGCCAGCGCTGCGTCAGAATAGTCAGCTGCAAGGATCGCCATGAGCGCACCGCTCCGGGGCATCAAAAAAAACAGAGCGTCCGGCCACCATCCGGACGCTCTGTTGAATACGGTTCTTAGTAAAGGCCTGGAGCACCCTTCCCAGGAACCAGCATAGCCCTCCCCCCTTCAGCACTGTTGTGAAGCACGCCGGCCGTCATACCGACGGCATGCGAGCTATGCCAAATCGGTGCCGCCGCTCAGACCGGTGACCGGCCGGAAAAAATCCTGATGAGAGCGACAACCAACGCAACCACCAACAGCACATGTATAAATCCGCCCAGAGTATAGGATGACACCATTCCGAGTATCCAGAGCACGAGCAGAATGACGAAGATTGTCCAAAGCATGATTCCTCTCCCTATAATGGATGATTATCACAGCCCGAAGAGAATCCCGGCCGTGATGATGAAAAAGGGTTCCCCCCCTTCATAAGTTCCACACGAAATGTTCGGGAATTGGAGAACGAATGGCAATCAGGAGATTGGTGTAATTTCCCTGCCAGATAAATAGGGGATGGCGATAGATTGATTGCTCTAGGGCAGCAGACGACGTCAACCGTTGATGACTTCGCCGCCGTTCGGGTGGAGAACCTGGCCTGTCATATACGAGGAATCATCCGATGCGAGGACAACGTATGATGGCGCCACCGCCTCAGGCTGGCCGGGACGTTTGCGTTTATGCATGGTGGAGAGATGCGGGGCGAACATGCCCGCTCGTCGATTCCTGAAGCGCGTCAAGGCAATTGTCGCAAAACTGAACGCCGGGTGAAGCTTTCAGCGTATGAATCTCGATCGGCCCGCCGCACGAGAGGCACACACCGAACTTTCCACGATCA
>JAGDMJ010000428.1 GCA_017860555.1 Bacteroidota bacterium | reverse complement strand
TTTGGCATGCCGGTACGATACAGAGAGGAGGACTACAGCGGCTCATTTAGCATATTGGGTCTGGTCGTAACCTCAGGTGCAGGCGCCGGGGAGAAAGAAATCTTGGTCGGCCTCAACAGTGATCGTTCCCCCTACTGTCTGGTACGCTTGGACAATAAGGGGAGGAATCTGGGAGAGTACTGGCACTTCGGCTGGCTCGCCGGGGTTGCCACCGTCCACCTGGAAGGAGCTGATCGGGAATTTGTCTTGCTTGCGGGGGTGAACGACGTCGAATACCGTGCCAATAAGGCATTCGCCGCGTTAGCAATACTTGATCCGATCAGGATCGAAGGATCAACGGAGTCCGCCTGCTCACGGGGATTCGGCTTTCCTGCGAGTGATGCCCAGGTCTACTACGTGAAGGCTGGGAATGTGAACCCCGGACTCTTGTCAGGTGTCAAAGTAGAGAAACCGGGTTTCGGACTGTCTGTGAAAACGCGCGCAGACAGCTCGTTTGTCCTGTCGCAGGGTTTCACCGTTCCACCGGAATTCCCCAACGTCTTCTACACCTTTGACAAGCATGTGAACCTTCGAAGCGTATGGATGGCAGACGCTCCCAGATTGGCCCTCATGGACAGGTATCTCGCAAAGAACAGTCCTGCCGGCTTCGACGAGTTTGTCCATGATCTCGCAAACAAGGTACAGTACTGGGATGGAAGTCAGTGGAGCTCCGAGCCAACGAAGATCGTCCGCCCGCTGCCGTGATGTTGTTCCCGTGCCGGATGATGCGACAATAACCCTCCCCCTACCTCAGGCTCGTCGATCATTCCTCTGTTCCTGAATCGCCACGGGATCTTTCAGCTGTTCCGAGAAACGTCAGCCCTTGAATCTGGATATTCCCGCGCCCTTTTCGTACATTTGGTCCATGACTTTGAAGCCTTTTTCTGAAATGTCCGCGAGCGACTACGCCGCTCTCGGTTTCAAGTCCGGTCTTGAGATCCACCAACAGCTCTTCACCGAAAAAAAACTCTTCTGCCGTTGCCCCGCCGGCCGCTACAGCGAAGAATTCAATGCCGAGATCCTCCGTCACATGCGCCCGACCCTCTCGGAGTTGGGAGAGTACGACGGCACCGCGCTGATGGAGTTCAAAACGCGGAAGGAGATCATTTACCAGATCCACCGCGACACCGTCTGCACGTACGAGATGGATGATACCCCACCCTTTGAGCTTAACCGCGAAGCGCTCGATATCGCGCTCAGCATCGGGCTTCTCTACGGCTGCTCCATGGTCGACGAGATCCACATCGCCCGGAAACAATACCTGGACGGCAGCATCCCCACCGGTTTTCAGCGGACCACCATCGTTGGCGTCAATGGATCGATCGCGTACAACGGGCGACGGATAGGCATCGTTCAATTGGGACTCGAGGAAGATGCCTGCCGCGAGGTGAGTGACGTAGGGCACCGGCGGGTCTATCTCACCGACCGTCTTGGGATGCCCTTGATTGAAACCGTGACTGCGCCTGACATGCGGACGCCTCAGGAAGTGGCGGAGGTTGCCGATATCCTGCGACGGCTCGTGAGAAGTGCCGGCAGGGTGCGCACCGGAGCCGGGGCCGCACGGCAGGACGTCAACGTCAGTGTTACGGGGGGCACGCGTATTGAGATTAAGGGAGTTCCAAGGATTCCGAACATCCCGCTCCTGACGTACAACGAAGCGATGCGGCAGCACAATTTGCTCCGCTTGCGCGATGAGCTCCACCACCGGGGTGTTACGCCCGATTCGTTTTTCTCAAGGACCGAAGACATCACCAGGGTCCTCCGGAAAACCCGGTTTCAGCCGGTCAGGGACGCCATTGCGATCGGGTGGCACGTCCGCGGGGTCATGCTCCGGGGATTCCAGGGTTTGCTGCGATGGGGAACGCAGACGGACACCTATTTCTCCCGGGAGATCTCGGATCGTGTCCGGGTGGTCGCATGCCTGACCACGCTTCCCAACATCATTCACTCCGACAGTCCGAGCGACACTCTCTCTTCATCCGAATGGCAGTCGTTGCGCAAGACGGTTGGAGCGGCGGACGACGATGCTGTCGTGGTGGTGTGGGGGAACAAGCAGGATGTCATCACGGGTGCGTCGGAAATCGCGATCCGGGCACGCGAAGCAACGGTTGGAATTCCGTCTGAGACCCGTCAGGCACTGCGTGACGGTACCAACGGTTTTGAGAGGATTCTCCCCGGACCGGACAGGATGTATCCGGATACGGACCTTCCACCCCTGCGCATCACTCCTGAGCGTCTCCGGATAGCGGGGACCAAGGTGCCGAAGCCTGTTTGGGAGCTTGAGGAGTCGTACAGGAAACTCCGGGTTCCCGATGACCTGATCACGCCGCTTGCACTTTCTCCATTCAGAAATCTCTTTGCGACGGCTGTGGAGGAGTGGGCTGTCATTCCGTCCATTGCGGCTCTCACGCTTGTTCAATTTCCCAAACGCGTCTCCCGGAAGTTGCGTACCCCCGTGGTTTTCCCGGAAGCAACCCTGCGTGTATTGTTGACTGCGCTGCGCGACCGCATCCTGACCCGCGAAGGGCTGCTGCCGGTTCTCGAGGAGGTTGCTCTCGGGAAGAGCTTCTCGCCTGATGCGCTTCCACCGCGTTGCTCGGACCGGGAATTAACGGAGGTCATCGACCGATGCTCGGCCGTGCTTGTCACTCGTCCGCCCCGCGATCCCGCGCAAGTCAAGACGGTCTTGATGGGTATGGTCATGAATCAGGTTCGGGGGCGCATTGAGGGGAGAGCTGTCGCGCACCGCATTGGCATTACCACGCCTGAGGTAACCCATGGCTGATGATTTTCGCGGCTACAGGGGGGAGGCTCTCGCGATGTTACGCTCATACGATGCCCGTGTCTGGAGCGACGTGGAGGTCAGGACCGGGAAAGGGACCTTTACCGGAATCGTTCTACCCCGGTCCGAAACAGCAGACCCTCATCATATCGTCCTCAAACTTCGAAGCGGCTACAATGTGGGTATCGCTGCCGATACCGTGCAGGAGATCGTAATCCAGGGGCGCAGAGAAGCGCATTACAAGATCCCCGAGCGGGAGTTCCCTTACGATCCGAAGAAACCGCGCGTCAAATTGCTCGGGACGGGCGGGACTATTGCCAGCCGGCTCGACTACAGAACGGGAGCGGTCATTCCCGCATTTTCGCCGGGAGAACTCTATGGGTCAGTGCCTGAGCTCGCTGATATCTGCAATCTGGAAACGGAGAAGCTCTATGGCGTGTTCAGTGAGAACATGGGGCCGGAACAGTGGATCGGTACCGCGCAAGCCATCGGACGGGAAATCGAAAAGGGGGTGCAGGGCATTGTGATCGGCCATGGGACCGACACCATGCATCATACAGCGGGGATTCTTTCGTTCATGGTGCAGCAATCTCCGGTCCCCATAGTGATGGTCGGCTCGCAGAGGTCGAGCGACCGTCCATCGTCCGACGCGGCGCTGAACCTGATGTACAGCGTCAAGACGGCCGCCGAAAGCGATATCGCGGA
>JAGDMJ010000427.1 GCA_017860555.1 Bacteroidota bacterium | reverse complement strand
GCCTTGTAGATTCCATGGCTGCAGAGGGGGACTGGGGGCTCTTCCGGCTTTTGTCTCGGGCGGAGAGGCGTCAGCTTGGTAGCAAAGCGGAGATTCGCTATCGCTGGATGTTCAAAACCGGGATTGTTGTTCCCTGCCTGTTCAAGGCAGAGACGAGCACCCACAATCCGTTTTCTCCCCGTGCGGTGGCAGTCAAATTTCCGGATCGGCTGAACTAGCGACACCACAGAGAGTGATCAGGAGATCCTGTCGAATGAGTGCGACTGGTCTCTATCCTGCAGGCTGTCTGGGGAAACTCCCCGCATTTGCGGATTTCGTCCGCTATAACGCTACCGCGCGCGAGACGCTCGCCCTCGACGAGTGGCTGCATCATGGTCTCTACCATGCACAGCAGCTTCTCCGGACGGAATGGGATACGTCGTTTGAGAACTCGCCGGCGTACAGCTTCATCTTCTGGCCGGAAAATTCGGACCGGTTTCTGGTCGGGCACATGCTTCCGAGCAGGGACAGGAGCGGCCGCCGGTATCCTTTCGTGGTATCGCTCCTCGTGGACCGGCTCCGGTACGGAGAAAAAAACGTTTATCTTGCCCCGGCGGCGTTTGCGTCCTTCCTGGAGAATGCGCGGGAGTTTGTGTCACTCGCGATGGATGGGCTCGATGCACGGGAAATCGCCGAGCGGACACAGGCACTGAGTCTTCCCGTGGAGTGCGCAAACAGCGATGAAGAGTACCGGCGGTTTCTCCAAGGCACGACACTGGGCGACTTCTGCACGGAGCTCTTTGGCTCCCCTGACGTGCCGGTCATACATGCCGTGTTCGAAAGTCTTGCCGATCTACTATTGCCGCTCAGGCAGCGTCCTATTGTCCGTCTCTCTCTCGGACTCCGATTCCCGCTTTCGGCAGCGTCTTCCCGTTCCTGTCTCGAGACAAGCTTTTGGCTCGACCTGAGCCTTCGATTGATCAAGCAGCATGCCGTGACCCCTCTTCTCTTCTGGACCACTGGAAGCTCTGGATCTGGTGGGGCTGTGCATCTGTTTTTCCGTCCGCCATCTCCAAAGAACTTGGTAAACCTTATCAAACCGGAGTTGGAATCCGACACGATCTGCGTTCTGGAGCGATTCGAGAGGGGGAGAGAGGCGCCAGTGCGGTTTAAGGCGCTCCTTCAGGAAGAGACTCTCCATCTGGACACTCTGCTCGACCGCCTTGCGGCGATCTCATAGACTTCTAAGGACTCTTGAACCTATTTTCCACGACCATGGCTGACGAACAACCTACATCACAAGAGGGCGCGCAAGTTGCACTCTCCGCTTTACTCCAGGGAGTGCGCCGCCCGATTCCGGGCGATAACCCCTGTGGGAAGGATATCTCGTACGAGGACGATTTCCTGGCGATCAAGGCGCAGATCGACAAGCTGGGCACTGTCAGCGGCCAGATCGACCAGGAGCGTGCTTCAGAGCTTCGGCAGATGATGGATGCGACGAGAGGTGCTGTCAAGAAGACGGATCGCGCAGAGGCCGAAAAGCAGCTCGATCAACGGGGAAGCGTCGTGAAGCAAAGTGCCGGCCCGGATTACCAGCTGATTCGCCAGACGGCTTCCCGCGTCCTCACGGAGAAATCGAAAGACATCCGCGTAGCCAGCTATCTCTGCTTTGCGCTCTGGCAGCAGGAATCGTTCGCAGGGCTGGCCGAAGGCCTTTCGGCCATCGAGATTCTCGTCCGGGACTTCTGGGAGGGCCTCTTCCCCGGGAAGAACCGCCCCGGGGCACGCAAGGGCGCGCTGGAGTTTCTGACGGCGAAGCTGGATGACAGCGTTGCCTACGCGCAGGTTAGGGAGGCAGACCGAACACCTCTGGAGCGCGCGCGAGACACCTTGAAGGGTCTCCAGCAGCAATTTTCGGAGAAGATGCCGGAGAGCCCTCCTTCGCTTCTCGGTTTGTCACAGGCTGTTGAAAAATGCTTGAACCGGGTCCCCAAGCCAGCGTCCGCCGCCCCACCCGCAGCAGCGAGTCCGGCAGGGCAATTGCAAAGCCGACCAGCCGGTGAACCCGGACCTGCGGGTGCCGCCCCACAGGGTGATCTCCGGACCGCACAGGATGCGACTGCCCTGGTGAAGCAGGCGGCAAAATTCTTCCGGGATCAGAATCCCAAGAGTCCCACCTCCTACCGGCTCCTGCGGAGCCTCCGGTGGGACCCGATTCTGGCGCTACCTCCACATGAAAATGGCAAAACCAAGCTCGAAGCTCCCCCGGTGCAACGCCGCAACTTCCTGGCTGGTCTCCGGGAAAGCAAGAACTGGAGTGCGCTCCTGGAGGAATGCGAGGTGAGTCTCGGCCAGCCGGCGTTCCATCTCTGGCTGGACATGCAACATTTCACCGTCATCGCCCTGGAGGCGTTGGGACCGGACTATTCAGCCGTTCGTGCGGCCGTCATGTCCGAACTTGCACTCCTTGTGCAGAGGGTCCCAAAGCTTACATCACTCAGCTTTGCTGACGGGACGCGCTTTGCCGACCCCGCCACCAGCGCGTGGATCGATGATACCGTGCTATCAGCGGCGGGTTCTGTCGGGCCGACTGTCCCCGCATCGATCCTGACAGCTATGGATGCCGAACTTGAAAAACAGCTTGCTGGAGCAAAGCAAATCTTTGATACTGGCAATCTTGCCGGTGCCATTTCCATGCTGGCAGCTCCCCGTGCCGAGTCCTCCCGCAAGTCGCGCTTCCGTCGGAAACTCGCCATCGCAACATTCTGTATGCGAGGCGGGCAACCGGCAATCGCGCGCCCATTGTTCGAGGAGCTCGAGCAGGACATCGAACGATTCTCGATCCACGAGTGGGAGCCGTCACTGGCGCTCGAAACATGGACAGCGTTGTACCGCTGTTATGAAGTGCTTGCAACAAGTCCCGCGACGCCGAACAAACAAATCATCGTGCAGCGTGGAGAGAATGTATTCGAACGTATCTGCCGCCTCGACATCGGTTACGCCCTGGCCAGCGCGGGAGTGAAATCCACCGGGAAGCGTCCCGAACCCACCCAGGCGGCAGGCCAGGACGAGGGGAAACAACCCGTTGGCACTGCACAACCGGCGGACAGGACCGATAACGTATCTGTAGCGAAACAAGAACCCATTACTCATCCACAATCATAAGGAGTTGCGCCATGCCCGAGAGCTTTCAAAAGGAGAAACCGCCTGCAAGGATCAACCTCTTCCTCGAGGTGTTGAAAGGGGACGCCAAGAAGAAGATGGAGCTGCCGCTGCGGCTGCTGGCGCTTGGCGATTACAGCCAATCCGGCTCGGCCACACCGCTCAGCGAACGGGAGAAGATCAACATCAACAAGGACAATTTCCAGCAGGTGATGAAGTCGATGAACCTCAACCTGGACCTGGCAGTTCCCGACCGCCTCAAAGGGGGCGATGCCGAGACCAAGGTGCACCTGAAGTTCGACGACCTGAAGTCCATGGAGCCCGAAGAGGTTGCCAAACAGGTGCCGCAGCTTGCCAAGCTCCTGTCCACGCGCTCCCTCTTGCAGGAC
>JAGDMJ010000426.1 GCA_017860555.1 Bacteroidota bacterium | reverse complement strand
AAGAAGACGTTCTACAAATTCTTCCCCACAAAAGAAGAACTGATCAACCAGGTTGCCGACAGGATCATGGCAGAGGGAAGGGTCAGCCTTGCCAGGATCGTCGGGAGCGACAAGGACTTCCTGTCCAAGCTCCATGAATTGATGAGCTTTGTCATGCTCCAGTCGACGCGCATCAGCAAAGCCCTTCAAACCGACGTCCAGCGCTACGCTCCGGATCTCTGGAAGCGGATCGAGGAATTCCGCACATACCGGATCTCGGACGTCTTTTCCCATCTTGTGGAACAAGGCATCAAGGAAGGCTATGTCCGTGCCGACGTCAACAAGCGCATCTTCCTTCTGGTGGTCCTCGGATCGATCCGGAGCGTCATCAATCCGACCGTGCTTGCCCATGAATCTTTTTCCGCTCGCGAGGCGGTCGACAATGTCCTGAGCTTGTTCTTCACCGGAATCCTCACGGACCAGGGAAGGGCAGGGCTCGAACACCTTCGCAAGAACCAACTTTCATCCCCTCAATCGGAAGGTGCACAATGACACGCGTAGACTGGGTCACTCTTTTGCTGATTGTTGCCGTCGCCGCTGCGGGTTGCTCCGACGGCGACGAGAATTTTGTCGAGGCATCCGGGACGCTGGAGGGCACCGATGTCAACATCGGAACGGAGGTTGCCGGGAGGGTGAAGACGCTCCGGGTCAATGAAGGCTCTGTCGTCACATACGGGGACACGCTGCTGACCATCGACGACACCGAGTACCAGATCCAGCTCCGGCAGGCGATGGCGAACCTCGAATCGTACGACGCCGCATACCGGCTGGCCCTTGCGGGATCACGTGAGGAAGATGTCATCCAGGCTGAAGCCGCCTTCAGGAACGCGGAAGGGGACTACAAACGCATGAAAGACCTTCTGGCCTCCCAAACCATCACGCAGAAACAATATGATGATGTGTATGCCCGTTTCGTGGCGGCGCAGCAGACGTACGAGAAGCTGAGGCGCGGACTTCGTCCGGAAGAAATTGCCAGTGCCCGCACCCGGCGGGACTATGCCGCGGCCCAGGCGGATCTCCTCCGGAAAAAAGTGCGCGACTGTACCGTCCTTGCCCCCACGGCCGGCACCGTGACGCTCAGAGCCATTGAACCGGGGGAGCTTGTAACGCTGGGAACCAACGTTCTCAGAATTACACGACTGGATCCTGTCAACCTGATGATTTACGTGAGCGAGGCGGAGCTGGGGAAGATACGTTTGGGGCAGGAAGCCAGGGTAAGCATCGATGCCTTCGGTGAAGGGAGGACCTTTGACGGAATTGTCGTTTACATCTCACCGACGGCGGAATTTACGCCAAAGAATGTGCAGACCAAAGAGGAGCGCACCAAGCTGGTGTTTGGCGTCAAGATCGAAGTGAAGAACCCCGACGGGGCTCTGAAGCCCGGCCTTCCCGCTGATGCGAGGGTTTCCACTGCCGGAAGCATCGAGAGGTAGTCATGAGCGCGATCATCACGATCAAGGATCTCACCAAACGGTTCGGCGACATCGCCGCCGTCAGCGGACTCAGCCTGCAGGTTGAGGCGGGAGAGATGTTCGGTCTGGTCGGGCCGGATGGTGCTGGCAAGACCACCACCATCCGAATGCTCTGCGGCATCCTTGCACCAAGCGGCGGCGACGCGACCGTGCTTGGCCACGATATCCTGAAGGAACCCGATCGCGCCAAGCGCGAGATCGGCTATCTGTCTCAACGCTTTTCGTTGTACGGCGATCTTACCATCGACGAAAACCTCGAGTTCTTCGCCGAGATCAACCGGGTCTACGATTACAAGAAGCGCCGCGAAGAGTTGTTGGAGTTCACGCGCCTGACCTCCTTCCGCACTCGCCTGGCGGAGCGGCTGTCCGGCGGCATGAAGCAGAAGCTCGCCCTTGCCTGCACGCTGATCCATGCGCCCAAGATCCTCTTCCTGGATGAGCCGACGACCGGGGTAGACCCGGTGTCGCGGCGTGACTTCTGGAAGATTCTCCAGTCTCTCCAACGCGACGGGATCACGATCGTCATGACCACCCCTTACCTGGATGAGGCCGAGCGTTGCTCGAGGGTTGCGCTTATGAACCATGGAACGGCGATCAGCGTCGACACGCCGTCGGAAACACGAAAACGGATGGAGGGGAAAGTGCTGGAAATCGTCACGGACAGGGTGAGGGACGGATTTCGCCTTCTGAAGGGGCATCCCGGGCTCAGGGAGGTGCAGGCGTTCGGGGACCGCCTGCATGTCATTGTCGACGAAGCTGCATCGGGGATGCGGGAAGTGGAGCAGGTCTTCGGCCGGCATGGGCTTGGGATCACCAGCTGGAGAGTGATCACGCCTTCCCTGGAAAATGTCTTTATTTCATTGCTAACACAGAACGCACAGCGTGAGGTCTCAGCATGAAATGGATCCTGATCGCCGCACTTTTGCTCTCCACCCTGGCTGAAGGGCAGACCATCAACCGTTTGACGCTGGAGGAGGCGCTTGCCATCGGGAAGGCTCGGAGCCGGACGCTCCGTGCATCTGCTGCCAGGGCGGAAGGAGCGCAGGCACGCGCCGAAGAGGCGAACGCGAGTCTTCTTCCGAGTTTCAGAGCCGATGGAAGTTATCGGCGGCTGAGCGATGTCCCGCCGTTTGCCGTCAGAGTTCCCGGCTCGCCGGTGCCCTTTGTCATCTCCCCGATCGTGCTCAATAACTACGCCCTCCATGCCGGCGTTCAGCAGCCGATCTTCACGGGGTTCAAGCTTGGAAGCAACGTCAGGGCCGCCGAACTCCTTGCGAAGGCGGCATCGCTCGATCGTATCAACGACGAATCGGACCTGGTCCTCGCCATCACCGTGGCGTACTGGACGCTCCACCAGACGCGTGAGACACGTCGCTTCGTCGATGAAAACGTTGCTCGCCTGGAAACCTACGCACAGGACACGGAGAATCTCCTGAAAGCGGGAATGGCAACGCGGAACGATCTCCTGAAGATCCAGGTGCAACTCTCCAACGCGAAGCTCACGCAGATCGATGCCGTCAACGACCTGCAGGTCGCGATGATGAACCTGAACAATCTCATCGGTCAGGAGCTCCAAACCGAAATCGAGCCCACGTCCCGGCCCCGGGTGGACAGCGTGGAAGCGATCGAAATCGTGAGCTCTCCGGTCAGCAGGGAAGCGATGGCCTGGCATCTCCGACCGGACCTGCAGGCGATGCAGGCACGGGTGGACGCGTCGGAGGCGGGGGTGCGGGCCGCCAAGGGGAACTGGTGGCCGCAGATCTTCTTCACGGGCAACTACTACTATTCGCGCCCCAACCCCCGCTATATGCCCACCCTGGACATGTGGAGGGACACATGGGATATCGGAGTATCCGTGCAGATGGATATATGGAACTGGGGACTGACGTCAGCACAGATCCAGCAGGCGAACGCGAGCCTGCTCGCCAACCGCTTCATGTATGAGCAGATGAAGGAAAACGCTTCGCTCGAGGTCACGCGTTACGGCCTTGCCAAGCGCCGGGCAAGAGACAAGGTGGCTGTCTCAGC
>JAGDMJ010000425.1 GCA_017860555.1 Bacteroidota bacterium | reverse complement strand
GAAAAGAAGATCGGCTGCGACCCGCGTTCGCTGAGTTCCTACGTCAACGGCGCGGCGTGCTACTTGCAGACGAAGAACTACGGGCGTGCAAGGGAGCTGCTGACGAAAGCGATCGAACTCAGGCCCGACTTCTTACAGGCTCGTCTCTGGTACGCGCGCTACTATGCCCAGGTGGATTCCCTGGAAGAGGCGAATGCTCAGTACGATCAGGTGTTGGGCTTTATCGCCAATGACCCGTCAAAATACAAGAGGGAAGCCGCCGAGGCCTGGCAAATGAAAGCAGCCCTTGACTTCAGAAGGGAGCGATATGATCGGGTCGTGGAGCAGCTCCGTAAGGCTCAGGCACAGGGTGTTGAGAATGCCCAACTCCACCTGACATGGGGGCAGGCACTGCTCCAACTTCTGGACAAGGATGCCACAGCCTCACAAAACCGGGGGAAGATCGAAGAGTCCATCACGCACTTCCGAAAATCCATCCAGATGGATGGCGATAATGCCCAATCACACCTCTGGCTGGGCCAGGGTCTCGTCATGTCCCGTGTCGAGGGGGATGACGAAACGAACAGGAAGCTGGTCGAGGAGGCGTGCGGCGAGTTCCGAAAAGTGCTCAAACTCGATCCCAAGAACCAGGATGCCAAGAAAGCCATGGAGCGCGTAGGGTGTAAATAGGCAAATTTGTTCGTATTTTGGGGTTTTTCCCCCTGAGCCGCCCGGATGCATCAATTCAGGCGGCTCATCTGTTTATCTGGAGACAGTTCAACCTTTGACGGCAACGCCTTGTCTAATGGGTGTGATGTCCTACCCGACCTGGCCAAAATGACAAAAATTTCACTTGACTTGGTCGCCTTGGTTAGTTATACTTGACTAGGATATCTGATATCGCACAAAACGTACATATCAGCCAATTCAGTTCATTCTCATACATTGGTAACCGCCAAGCCTTCAATCAGGAAAGGATGCCCATGAGCAACACGGAAAAGCCCAAGCAGCAGGAGCGATTCAACAAGGTCATGGTCCCTCATATGGATGTCCTCTACAACTATGGCCTATACTTGACTGGAGATCGGGAAGAGGCGAACGACCTGCTCCAGGAGACCTACTTGAAGGCTTTTAGATTTTTTGAGAAGTTCGAACCAGGGACCAACGCAAAGGCCTGGCTCTACCGTATCATGCGGAACACCTTCATCAATGAGTACCGGCGCGTGAAGCGGCTGCCGGACATCGTCCAGTACGACGAGCAAATATCGGCCTACCAGATGCTGCCGCGCGAAGAAGAGAAAACCGAACTCCGGAGCCAGATGGACGGGGAGCTGTTCGAGGATGAGATCGCAGGAGCAATCGCCGGTCTTCCGGAGAAATTCAAGAGCGTGATTGTTTTACGGGATGTTCAAGACCTCCCGTATGAGGAAATCGCCGATGCTCTTGAGATCCCGGTAGGCACCGTGCGGTCTCGTCTCCACCGTGCCAGGGCAATCCTTTTCGCGAGGTTGAGAGACTACGCAACTGCGAAGGGGTATAACGTGCCGGATGTTTTCAGCCAGGCGGAGTTTGCGACGTAGTTCCGAACATCCTTCGAGATGACCCAGAAGGCCTTCATGCGGCATCTTATGTAAACAAAGAGGATGCTATGACCACGAAAGAAATCCGCATTGAAGGGATGAATTGCAATCACTGCGCAATGGCGGTGAAAAGGGAATTGAGCAAGATCCCCGGACTTCGGGTAATGGACGTCCGGGTAGGCTCAGCGTCTCTCGAGTACGATGAGGTCGCTGTAACCCCGGAAAAGATCAGGAAGGCCGTCGAAGAGGCCGGTTATGCCCTCCACGGGTGAGCCGAAGAACAACCCGGGGCTGATCGAAACCGCGACCCTTCCCGTGGAGGGGATGACGTGCGCCAGCTGCGTTGCACGAGTGGAGAAAGCCCTGAAAAGGGTGGATGGCGTGAGTGCAGCGGCCGTGAACCTCGCCACTGAGAAGGCTACGGTGAGGTTTGACCCGGCAAAAGTGACGCTGGAAAAACTCCAGGCATCCGTTGCTGATTCCGGTTACACGCTCGGAGCCCCGGCGCGACAGGAACAGCAGGATGGGAGCGACCGCGGCAAAGACGAGGGGGTGAAACCGGGTCCGGCAATGCTCCTCCGGCGAGATCTCTTTCTCAGCGTACTCCTTTCTCTTCCCGTCATGGTTCTGAGCATGCTCAGCATGACGGAGTGGTTTCAGCAATCGTTCGTCCTCACCCTCGAACAAACCAACAAGCTTCTCTTTGTATTGGCAACCCCTGTTCTGTTCGTCGCAGGACGGCGTTTCTTTTCGGGGTTTCTGGCCGCCGCGCGTCACGGCACAGCAGACATGAACACCCTGGTCGCGGTGGGAACCGGATCGGCCTACGCCTACAGCACCGCGGCCGTGCTCTTTCCCGAATGGCTGGGCGTTGGTCATGCTTCCCACGTATATTTCGACACGGCAGCAACCATCATCACGCTCGTTCTGCTCGGCCGCTTCCTCGAGGCCAGGGCCAAACAACGCGCCTCCGATGCCATTCGAAAACTGCTCGAGCTCCAACCCAGGACGGCGCATGTGATCCGAGGGAGCGTAGAAACTGATATTCCCATCTCCACGGTCATGGTCGCGGATGTCTTGCGTGTTCGTCCTGGTGAGAGGATCCCCGTAGACGGTGTCATCACCGCCGGCCATACAACCGTGGATGAGTCCATGATGACCGGCGAGAGCCTCCCCGTCGAGAAACGAGCGGGCGACAGGGTGGTTGGCGGTTCTATCAACAACAACGGTAGCGTCGAGTTCAAAGCCACCGCGGTGGGAGAGCACACCGTGCTGGCGCAGATCATTGCCCTTGTGGAAGACGCGCAGGGGTCGAAACCTCCCATCCAGCATCTGGCGGATCGTATTGCTTCGGTGTTTGTACCTGCGGTCATAGGCATCGCGATTGCCACCTTTGTGATCTGGTTCTACGCCGTCGGTGCCGGCTTCACTCATGCCATGTTGAATACGATCGCCGTGCTGATCATCGCTTGCCCGTGTGCCCTTGGCCTTGCGACGCCGACCGCCGTGATGGTGGGAACGGGAATCGGAGCCGCGCGTGGCATCCTGCTGAAAAATGCCGACAGTCTCGAACGTGCACGAAAGATCCAGACGCTCATGCTCGACAAGACGGGGACCATAACGGAAGGAAGGCCCGCCGTCACTGATGTCATTCCAATGCACGGTTTTGATCGCGACCGACTCGTGCGCTACGCGGCCTCGGTCGAGCGCCTGTCTGAGCATCCTCTGGCGATCGCGATCTCCGATCACGGGGCAGGAAGAGGAGTGGAGCTGATCGATGTGGGGTCGTTCCGCGCCGTGTCCGGATTCGGCGTCGTGGGAGAGATCAACGCGGAGAGCGTGATTGCCGGCAATGCAGCACTGATGCACGAACATGGCGTGGAAACAGCGACCGGCCGCGATATGGCAGCGGCGTTTGCTCGCGAAGGGAAAACGCCTGTCTTTGTCGCAGTCAACGGGATCCTGGCGGGAATTCTCGCGGTCGCCGA
>JAGDMJ010000424.1 GCA_017860555.1 Bacteroidota bacterium | reverse complement strand
GTTCGGACCGCCGTTCTGGAGCTCATCCTTTTCATTTTATGCATCGCGCTCGCGCTGGCAGCGCCGGGATTTCTTACCGCGGAGAACCTGTTGAACGTCCTCCGGAACGTTTCCATGCAGGGCGTGATCGCCTTCGGAATGACGATGGTGATCATCGCCGGCGAGATCGACCTGAGCGTTGGTTCGGCTGTCGCTTTTTCCGGATGCCTGACGGCTTACCTTGTCCAACAGCTTACCGGACCGGACGCAGGCTGGAGCCCTTCGGCAGCCGTCCCGGTATCCATGGGCGTTGCACTCATCGTGGGTCTCCTGCTCGGGTCATTCACCGGATTCATGCGGACCCGGTACCAAGTCCCGAGTTTTATCACCACGCTCGCATTGTTGACCGGGCTCATGGGCGCGGCCGAATTGATAACCAACGGTTTTCCCATCAATTCTTTCCCGGATTGGTACAATTTCCTCGGCGGCGGTTACGTCGCAGGTGTGCCGTTCCCGGCGATCATCTTCGTCCTCGTCTTTGCGTTCGTACACGTCCTGATGAATTTCACGGCTTTTGGCAGGGCGGTCTACGCTGTTGGCGGGAACGCGGAGGCTGCACGTTTGAGCGGCATCAATGTCGCGTTCGTGAAAACTGCGGTGCTTGGCTTTACCGCAATGCTTGCGGCGCTCAGCGGCATCCTCCAGTCGGCCGAAATCATGGCCGGGACGGCCACGACCGCCAAGGGATGGGAGCTGGACGTCATCGCCGCGGTCATCATTGGCGGCACCAGTCTCATGGGAGGTTCCGGCCGGATCTGGGGCACTATGGTCGGGATCGTCTTTCTGGGCATCATTATCAACGGAATGACGCTGCTGAATATCAGCGAATACTGGCAGCATGTTGTGCGGGGAGTATTGATTCTGGCCGCCGTGCTGCTGAACAGGATGCAAGCGGGGAAGGACTGAAAAGCCCCTGGGAAGTATCACGCGATAGAAATATCGGTCGAGACCTATGAATGGCTATGATCGCATCATGGCAGCATTTAGGGGAGAGCAGCCCGACACCGTCCCCGTGATGCTTCACAATTTCATGATGGCTGCCCGCGAAGCCGGCGTTACCATGCAGCAGTTCCGGCGCGACCCTGCCGCAATCGCCCGCTCGTTCATCCAGGCTGTCGAGGTGTATGGGTACGACGGTATTGTCGTGGATGTCGACACCGTCACACTTGCGGGGGCAGCAGGAGTCCCCATTGATTTGCCGAAGGATGAACCTGCGCGAACTTCAGGCTCCCTCCTTTCGGACCTGCAGGAGGTCGATGCCCTCGCACCGGTCGATGTCGGTGCCTACGAGGGTGTTCAGGCCTGGCTTGAAGCCGTGAGGCTTCTGAAAGCGCACTTTGGAGACGAGATCCTGATCAGGGGCAACTGCGACCAGTGCCCCTTCACACTGGCCAGCATGTTGCGCGGAAGCGAGGCATGGCTCATAGAGCTGCTGGATCCTGACGAGCGGGAACGTGTCGAGCGACTCCTTCAGCATTGCACGGATATTACCCTGCAGTTTATCCGATTGATGGCAACCACAGGCGCTCATATGGTATCCAACGGGGACAGCTTCGCCGGTCCCGAACTCATCTCGCCGGATCTCTACAGGGAGTGTGCGCTTCCGTACGAAAAGCAGGTTGTGGCTCTTTCCCATGCTCTGAACCTGCCATATATCCTCCACATTTGCGGGAACACCGCTCCCATCATCCAGGACATGATTGCCTCCGCTCCGGACGGGCTGGATCTGGACTACAAAACTGACGTCCAGCTTGCCCACAGAATAATGAAGGACCGTGCTGTTTTTGTTGGGAACATCGACCCCAGCGGCATCCTGGCCATGGGAACTCCCGGGCTGGTCGAGAAGACGACGGTCAGGTTACTGGAAGTCTTTGCCGATACCCCGCGTTTCGTGCTAAACGCAGGATGTGCCATTCCGCCGGTCACTCCGCCGGAGAATTTGAAGGCAATGATCCGGGCAGCGCGCCTCTTTCAACCTCGATGACTATGACCTCCAAAGAACGCGTGCATGCCGCCCTGGAGCGGAAGCCCACCGACCGGGTCCCCATCTACATGTGGTTTCACCCAGGCACAGCCGCACGGCTAGCCCGCATGCTCGAGATCCCGCCTGCGCATGTCGGCGAGGCAATGGGGAACGACGTCCGCCAGACCTGGGTGAACAATAATTACGCGATGGAAGGGATTACGCACGAAAGAGAAGGAGACCGACACACCGACTTCTGGGGCATTACCTGGGAGAGGGTCGGACACTTCAACCAGATCGCATACTTTCCTCTGGCAGAAGCCTCCGCGGGAGAGATGCTTGACTATTCCTTCCCGTACGACCGGATTAATACACTTCTTTACCAGATGTCCCCATTGCTCGGAGCCAGCGCCGATTTTTTCATGGGATGTGACGTTTCACCCTGTGTCTTCGAAATGTACTGGCGACTGAGGGGCATGGACAATGTGCTGCTGGAAATGGCAACGGATCCGGAACTCACCGGAACCATGTTAGGCCGGTGCGCCGATTTCGCTGTTGCCCTTGCACGTCGGGCCTGCAGGGAGATGCCGCTGGATTGGCTCTGGACCGGAGACGATGTTGCCGGGCAGGACGCGCTCATGATGAGCCCCGACATGTGGCGCGACCTGATCAAGCCCCATCTGCAACGTGTCTTTGATGTGGGAAAGACTGCGGGGCTCCCTGTGGCTTACCATTGCTGCGGAGCACACAGGCAGATTATCGGCGATCTCGTGGAGATGGGACTTGATGTGTTGAACCCGATCCAATCACAAAGCCCCGGCATGGATGCTCTGGAGCTCAAGAAAGAGTTCGGGCATCACCTGGCATTCATGGGAGGAGTAGACACGCTTGGACTTCTACCGCATGGAACCGCAGATGAAGTCCGGAAGGGAACGGCAGCACTTGTCGAAGGGATGACATCGGACGGCGGAGGCTACATCCTTGCCGCATCCCACACGGTTCCGCCAGAAACACCCGACGGGAACATCTTCGCGATGTTTGAGGCCGCAGGAGTGTCGAAAGAAGAGATCTATGATAGAGCGGCGGGAATCAGAAGCAGAGTTCAGGTGTGAGGTAATAGGTGTCGGTAACTGCGAGCAGGTTGTGGTTTTGCTCTTGTCAATCACTCCGCACACTCGAGACATCGGCCGGAGCCTGACTGATGGACACAGCAAGCGGTTTTGTTCATTTGATCAACGACATTCTCCGCGCCTCAACGTAGCTCCCCGCCGTAAGGCGATAAATGTAGGTCCCGCTGGCAAGGCCCGAGGCATCAAATTCAACTTGATATGTCCCTGGTGCTTTCCTTTCATGTAGCAGGACAGCCACTTCTTTTCCCAGAATGTCAGATACAGTGAGCTTCACATCGCTGGCCCCTGACTCTTGGACTCCGCTCAGGGCAGGCCGCTGCCCGTCTCGACCCGACTGCGTCGGAACGGAAAACCTGATAACTGTTCTTGGATTGAACGGGTTCGGATAGTTCTGCATCAAGGTGAAGACCGCGGCATGCGTCGCTTCTTCAACCCCTGTG
>JAGDMJ010000423.1 GCA_017860555.1 Bacteroidota bacterium | reverse complement strand
CGCGGCGATTAATTCCGGTAACAGCGGGGGGCCGCTCCTGAACAGCGTTGGCGAGGTGATCGGAGTCAATTCGGTGATCTATACGCCGAACCAGGGAAGCATTGGCCTGGGCTTCGCGATCCCCATCAACCGGGTCAAGACCATTGTTGCCGAGCTAAAGCGGAGCGGGAAGATCGAGCGCGAGTACTGGACGGGCCTGGAGGTCCAGACGGTTGACGCGCGCGTGGCCCGCTATTTCGGCCTGGAAAAGGCTGAGGGAGTGATTGTGAGCGATGTCAAGCGAGGCAGCCCGGGTGCTCGGGCTGGCTTCAAGGTGGGGGACATTATTCGGGAGGTGAATGGCGAAAAGGTCACTGATGAGTCGAGCATCGTCTCGATGATCGACGACGCCAGGGTGGGAGATGTGCTTGCGATGAAGATCTACCGGGACCGAAACACGATCAATTTGAGTCTCAAGCTGGAGAAGCGATAACTTCAAATTACCCGCAAGGTTGTCATGATAGCGAGATATACCCGTCCTGAAATGGGACGCATCTGGGAAGACCAGAACAAGTTTTCGGTCTGGCTGGAGATCGAGATCCTGGCGTGTGAGGCTCAGGCTCAGCTTGGGGTGATTCCTGTTGACGCAGTCCGGCTGATCCGGGAGAGGGCCGCATTTGATGTCGCCCGTATCGACCAGATCGAAGCGGAGGTCAAGCACGATGTGATCGCGTTCCTGACCAACGTGGGTGAGCATGTCGGAGCGGAATCGCGATTCATTCACCTGGGCATGACCTCGTCCGATGTGCTGGATACCTGCCTCGCCGTGCAGATGAAACAGTCGGGGGAGATCCTGCTGGGCGGCCTTGCGAAGCTGAGAGATGTTCTGGGCCGGAGAGCGAAGGAATTCAAGACGACGATCATGGTCGGCAGGACTCATGGAATCCATGCCGAGCCCACCACCTTCGGATTGAAGTTGGCGCTCTGGTTCGATGAGACGCGGCGGAACATCGACAGGTTGAAGGCGGCAGTGGAGCGGATATCCGTGGGGCAGATTTCAGGCGCGGTCGGCACGTACGAACACCTCAGTCCGAAAGTGGAGGAGTACGTTTGTGCGAAGCTGGGGCTTGCGCCGGCGCCTGTCTCGACACAGATCCTGCAGAGGGACCGCCATGCTGAGTTCATGTCCGTTCTGGCGGTGATCGGCAGTTCGCTGGAGAAGATCGCGACGGAAATCCGGCACCTGCAGCGGACCGAGGTGCTGGAAGCCGAGGAATACTTCTCCAGGGGTCAAAAGGGTTCGTCGGCCATGCCGCACAAACGCAATCCGATCACGTGCGAGCGTATTGCGGGCCTTTCCCGGGTACTCCGCGGGAATGCGCTCGCCTCCATGGAAAACGTCGCTCTCTGGCATGAACGAGACATTACCCACTCCTCCGTGGAGCGGGTCGTGGTTCCCGACAGCTGCATTCTGCTGGACTACATGCTCGCATTGTTGACGGATGTGATCGATCGGTTGATCGTCTATCCGGACAACATGGTTGCGAACCTGAACCGCACGCACGGGTTGATCTTCTCGCAGTCGGTGCTCCTGGCGCTCACGAAGCATGGGATGAAAAGGGAAGATGCCTACAAAGCGGTTCAAACGACGGCGATGGAAGTCTGGCGTTCCGGAAGGGAATTCAAGCAACTCCTCCGCGAGCTTCCGGAGATCAAAGCGGCGTTGAACGATCGGGAGCTTGACGAGCTCTTCGATCTTCAGAAGAGCATTCGCAACGTGGACTACATTTTCCAGAGGGTTGGCCTGGACGAACAACGCGAAAAGGAAAAGCCATGACGAGGAGATTTCAGAACCTGATCGATGGGAAGTGGGTTGATGCCAGGTCGGGCAAGACGTTTGAGAACAGGAATCCTGCCCACTGGGATGAGGTCGTTGGCACGTTCCCCCGTTCGGGGAAGGAAGACGTCGACGAAGCCGTGAAGGCGGCAAAGGCGGCGTTCGAGAAGTGGCGGCTTGTGCCGGCTCCCAAGCGGGGGGATATTCTCCGCAGGGTCGGCGATCTGATGGTTGCGCGGAAGGAAGAGCTTGCCCGCCAGATGACGCGTGAGATGGGGAAAGTGTTGACCGAGACCCGGGGGGACGTGCAGGAAGGCATTGACACTGCCTACTACGCGTCAAGCGAAGGGAGGCGTCTTTTCGGGCATACGGTACCGTCGGAACTGCCCGACAAGTTCAACATGGCCATGCGGGTACCCATCGGCGTTGCGGGGATCGTGACTCCCTGGAATTTCCCAATGGCCATCCCTACATGGAAGATCTTTCCGGCTTTACTGTGCGGCAACACCGTCGTCTTTAAGCCGGCCTCGGACACACCCGCCACGGCGACATCCCTCGTGGAGATCCTCATGGAGGCCGGGATTCCGGAGGGGGTGGTCAATATCGTCCATGGTGGAGGCGGAGATGTGGGAATAGCGATCGTCAACCATCCCGATGTTGACCTCATCAGTTTCACGGGCTCGACATCAGTCGGCAAACGCATCTCTGAGGCTGCGGCCTCCACGCTGAAGAGGGTTTCGCTGGAGCTAGGCGGGAAGAACGCGCAGATCGTGATGGATGACGCCGACCTGGACCTTGCCCTGGAAGGGGTCCTCTGGGGCGCGTTTGGTACAACGGGGCAGCGATGCACCGCGACAAGCAGGCTCATCCTGCACGAAAAGGTCCACGATAGATTCCTCAGCATGCTGGTGGAGCGTGCCGGCCGTCTCCGACTGGGGGATGGTCTCATCGAGGGAGTGGATGTCGGGCCCTGCGTAAACGAGGGACAACAGAAGACTGTTCAAGAGTATGTGGAAGTGGGGCTGAACGAAGGGGCCCGGCTGGTGCTCGGCGGAAAGGTTCCCAGGACCGGCGGGCTGGAGAAGGGGTGGTTTCACGAGCCCACGGTGTTCGCGGACGTCAAGCCCGAGCACCGGATCGCACGTGAGGAGATCTTTGGGCCTGTCCTCTCGGTCATCAAAATCCGCACCCTGGATGAAGCTGTCACCGTGTTGAACAACACGATCTACGGGTTGTCGTCGTCGATCTATACGGCCAGCGTGAACAATGCGTTTCACGCGATCCGGGACATCAAGGCGGGCATTACGTACATCAACGCTCCGACGATCGGCGCCGAAGCCCACATGCCGTTCGGCGGCGTGAAGCAAACGGGGAACGGCCACCGCGAAGGCGGATGGACCGTGTACGATTTCTTCTCCGAGTGGAAGACCGTGTACATCGATTACAGCGGCGGGTTGCAGCGCGCGCAAATCGACAACTACGACATGTAGGAAGAGAGAGCGCCCCGTGGCTACGGTGAAATCATATATCGTCGCTCTCTTCGAGCACCAGGAATTCTTCTGACTGTCTTCTGGCTATGTGTCATGTATTCCATAACCAGAAAACATAGACAGGAGAGTAAATCATGCACGACTTTTTGCACGGGACGATGGCCGCACCGTTTGCACATACCGCCGTTCCGCCGGCCCAGGTGCTTCCCAGCCTTGCGAAGCACATGCTGGTCGACGGCTTCGACATCATCATTGACCTGAAGAAA
>JAGDMJ010000422.1 GCA_017860555.1 Bacteroidota bacterium | reverse complement strand
GAGCATACGACTGTCTTAATGAACCAGGCACACATGTGGACCCCTATTATTGTTTCGAACGGCCTGGCCCCGGGAGGAGTTCCCGGCCGGGGAACAGACTATTTACGGTTTGCGAAAAGTGTTGTCAATTGAAGCCCGTTACACCCCGGTGACTCGTATGAATCGTCGTCGGCCATTTGTTTTTCGATAGAACATACGTGAGAACAGTGGGAGTACAAGGTGGCGTATTGAAACGGCGGCAGCCTGCCGAAAACACCGTGGGACAATAGATGGCCGCGATGGGTTGGAAATCGCAAAGAAACCCCTAATCGAAGGCCCGAGATTCCGCCTCGCGGGCACCTGCTTGATGATGACTGCTTCTGAACAACCGACTTCGGGCGACCTCCCAGAGGACGATGCAGAGGGTTATCATGCTGAATCCGAACAGGAAATCCTCAAGGGGAATAGTCCAAACACGCATGCCCAGATAGAAGCGCTCCCCGTAGATCACGATGGGGCGCCAGGTGAGGTAACCGTTGAACAGGAGCTTGAAGCCGAACATCACCGCCATGAAGACCCAGAACTCGACGCGGCCCGTCAGGCGGGTCCTGAGTGCTCTGTCCAACAGGACAACAAGCACCACGGAGGCAATCGCCGCAAACGTGTATTCCCTCATTGCCTCCGCCTCCTCCCCCACAGGTACCTGGTCGATTCCCAGGTGAAGATCGACACAAAACCCACGATCGGGAAGAACAACCACTCTTCCACCGGCAGGCCCATCCAGCCCACACCAACGGTAAATTGGTCATTGAACCACCAGTGGCCTCGCAACGCCGCCACTCCATCCCACACCCAGAACGGGATGCACATCCCGGTGACCGCAAGAACCAGAGCCCGGCCATGCCTGTAAAGTGAGAGCTTCCTGTCGAAGCTCAGGATGAGGGGAAACAGAAGGATCAAGCCAAGCACGACGAAGTATTCTGCTCTCATCGTCGTGCAATCTCCGGCAGAAGAAGACGCATGCTCCTCCCCCTGAGCGCAAAGGGGAAAGACACCACTGCGAGCGCGATCGCCGCGGGAAGCACATAGCCATGGACCAGGGTGGTGAAGACAAAGAGCAAGAAATGAAATCCAAACAGGGCAACGGCAACCCAGAACCCCGAGGGATCAGGATGGTGATCCTTATACCCCTTTCTTCCCGAAAGAAGATACACCGCGGCAGTCGAGAGCAGAAACCAGCTCGCGTAGTTCTGGACAGGCACGACACCTGATTCCCAGACCCAGTACCCTTCGATGAAGCCTGCCATTGGCTCCAGCGCGATGTCCAGCCCCAGCGTCAGGAGCCCGGCGAGGAGCGATACGGCGATCCGGTTTCCACGTTTGCTGCCGCCGGTCAGTCCTTCCGCAATACGCCAGGTATTGATCACCGTGCAGTACCATGCTACAGCAATCGCCACCGGTACCCCGGCCACGAGCAAACCGAGCTCGTGCGTGTAAACGTAGGCGCCGAAGGGGTAGCCGGTGGTGACCCCAACGTATTCAACAACAAAGAGGACCAACGCAACGGCAGCGAGCCTGAGGATCGCCACCGGGATGCTCGTTGAACGTAATTCGGAAAAAAACGTGGCGATCCCGCCCAGGATGAGGATCACGGACGACATCCAGTTAAGCTGCGGCGGGAGAAATCCCCCGGCGACAAAGAAAAGGCTGAAGGGGAAAAAGAATGCGAGCGTTCCAAACACCTGGAGGAATGCAGATGCTTTCCAGGAGGCGTCAAAGCCCCGTCTGAGCCCATCCGAGATTCTCGTGCGAAGTCGTTGTCCTTCTGTCATCATCATGCACGTCCGGCAGCAGGATCCGTCATCGGGGCCCTGTGCCCTTGATCGTTCGGCACGTCATCACCCGTGGGTGATCTGTAGGAACCGTTGGTGCAGTTCCTCACTTGATTTCTCGGCAAACTCCTGGAGCATCCCCTCAAGCTCCTCCGTCATCCGGTCGCTGAGGAAGTCAGCTCCCATGACGGGCGCAAGCCAGTGGACTTCGTAGCCATGTTCACGCACCATCCGGAGCCGCAACGCGATGCTGATCGACGTTTTTCCCTCCGCTACAGGCACGAGCTCGACCCGGCATTCCATCCAGTTCGGGGCTTTCTCCTCGGGCGTGCGGTAGAGGGTCAACGTGTCACTGGCCACTGTTCGCCGGATCACAAAATCGGCATCCATCCTCCCTTTCAATGGCACCTCGCGTGACGTCCTGTAAAGAAACGTGTTCTCGCCCAGCGAGTCCACCCCCACCACGCCGGCCATATTGCGCTGGAACAGCCCCAGGTCATCGACAAACACGCGAAGATCCTCGCGGGAGATGTCGACAGTATACTCGATTTGCGCGGAAGCATCAACAACAAAAGCGTCGCCCGGATCAAGCGTCGCAAGCATCAACAGAGCAGACAACAGGGTCATTGTTCTCCTTGTATGGTTACCAGGTTCCGTTTTCGAAAATCGTACGCCCGGCCTTTCCATCTCGATCCTCCCGCCATCAGGACCCACCTCACCGAATTGATCGCCATGCTGATCACAACAAGCATGGCAAGAGGATGGGTCGGGATGGCGGCATAGCTCATGGAAAACCGGACCGACAGCGAGAGCCGAATAGCCATGAGAAGCCCGATCTGTGCCAGGACGACCGTCAGCACCTGTGCAGGCATTTTTCCCATGATGATGGCGGCCAGGGAAACGAACGGCAATACCGATGTCGCGAAATTGAAGAAGATGACCAGGGTAATTGCCGGCAGAGAGAATTTGAAGCCGGGGAAGAGATTCTTGGAAAAGCCATGCCAGATCCCCTTGAGGGATGAATACATCCTGCACGATACCGCGCTTCCTCCATCGAGCACCCGGAGGGCAAAGCCATGTTTCTTGATCAGCCGCGACATCCAGACGTCCTCTACCATGACGTCCTTTACCGCCCGATGCCCCCCGATGGCGTCGTAGGCCCTTCGCCGGAACAGCATGAACTGCCCCACCGCCATTGCCAGACGGGGATCCCGAACGGCTTTCACTAACGGAAGCGGAAGAAAGCAAAAGGTGGTGAAGTGCAGGAATGGGAGCACCGCATTTTCCCAGAAGCTCTTCATGACTTGTCGTGGAATGACGGTCAGCAGATCGGCCTCGAGCCCCTCCATCGCCGCCACGCCCTTCCGAATGCTCTCCCGGTTGTGCCTCGTGTCGGCATCCACGAAAAGCAGCAGGTCCCCCCTGGCGGCCAGCGACAGCTGATGACAGGCGAAGTTTTTCCCAACCCAGCCCGGAGGAAGGGGTTCTCCCCCCAGGTACCGCACGCGGGGATCCTTGCGCTGCCACTCCTGCACGATCGCCCCCGTCCGGTCGTCCGAGTTATCGTCTAATACCAGGACCTCGTACGCTGGGTAGTCCTGGTCCGCCAACGTGGCAAGGCACTTTCCGATGTTTGCTTCCTCATTGCGGGCGGGGACGAGCACGGAGACCAACGGGAATTTCACAGGCTTTACGCGCCGTGTCCTGGAGTCGAGGGAGCGGAGCGACAGCATATTCACCGCGGCGATCAGCGCCATTACGATGAGGGCTGCCAGTATCGAGATCTGCATTGCC